>JACCRH010000291.1 GCA_013813675.1 Gemmatimonadales bacterium | reverse complement strand
TTTCACACGTCCATCGCGGCCTTCTACAACCGTACCCGGCGGCACTCGAGCAATGACTACCGCTCGCCCGATGAGCACGAAGCACGCTTCGCAGTCCGTGCCCCTTAACCACGTTGTCCACTTTTCCAGGGGCGACTTCAGACAACTTCATGCGGTTGTTAGCCAGCGCCAATGGCCGTCTTTGGGGTTGGTAAGCCGGTCGATGGTCATGTTTCATGAATGCCTGCCGGCTTGACCGTCCCCGCCCGGCTCGCTAGAGTCCCGGTGTGCGCGACAGGGCGCACCCCGTCCGCGGGTAGGGACTATCCCACCTGGTCAGCACCGCAGGACAACCGACATCACCTCACTTCCAGCCCACCGACGGCGGACCCCGGGCTATACGAAGGAGGCCTGATGTCCCGCACCCTGCCCGAACGGGCCAATCTCGAGTTTCTCACCAAGCAGGCGAAGGATTTACTCCAGGACGCGAAGGCGGGCGACGCCATCGCCCGCGAACGGCTGCGCGTGTGGGGGCCGGCCGGCGCTCCCGAGCGGCCGAAGCTCGCCGATTGCCAACACGCGTTGGCGCGCGAGTACGGCTTCGCAAGCTGGCCAAAGTTGAAGGCCCACGTCGAAGTGCTTGGCGCAACCGATCCGATGGAAGCGCTCGCGGCGGCGTTGAAGACCCGGCAAGCCGCGCCAGTCGCCGAAGTGCTGAGCCGCTTTCCGTCAGTGAAGGCCAGACTGAACGAGCCGGTCCCGGGTGGTGCCTTCGGGGCCACACCCCTCATCGTCGCGGTGCAGCAGGCCAATCACGCACTGGTGGACGTGCTGCTCGCTGCCGGCGCGAACATCAACCAGCGCAGCCACTGGTGGGCCGGCGGCTTCCATGTGCTGGAGGACGATCACGGCCTGGCCGACTTCCTGATCGCCCGCGGGGCCTCGCTCGACACCAAGTCGGCGGCGCAACTGGGTCGGATGGACGACCTGGCGGCGTTGGTGGCCGTGAATGCTCAATCGGTACATATGCGGGCCGGCGATGGTCAGACGCCGCTGCACGTCGCTCCGACCGTGGCGATCGCCGAGTTTCTGCTCAAACAAGGGGCGGATATCGACGCCCGTGACGTAGATCATGAGTCCACACCGGCCCAGTACTTGGTACGCTCGCACCCCGACGTCGCGCGGTTCCTGGTGGAACGCGGGGCGCACACTGACATCCTGATGGCTGCCGCCCTGGGTGACCTCGAACGGGTGCGCGGCTTTCTCGACGCCCATCCCGAGTCCATTCGCTGCGCGGTATCCGAGAAGTACTTCCCGAAGCGCAATCTGCACGCGGGCGGGCATATCTATATCTGGACGTTGGGGCAGGGGAAGACGGCGCATACGGTGGCTCGCGAGTTCGGCCATGAGGAGGTGTTCCGACTGCTTATGGACCGCAGTCCTGACCCGCTCAGGCTGGCGCTGGCCTGCGAGCTGGGCGACGAGGCGTCGTTCGCAGCGTTGCTGCAGGCCCGGCCGGACCTTGCACAGACGCTGAGTGATGACGAGCGGCGCAAGCTGCCTTTCGCGGCCCAGAACAACAGCGTCGAGGCGGTGCGGATGATGCTGGCAGCGGGGTGGCCAGTCGGCGCGATGGGCCAGCACGGCGCCACCGCGCTGCACTGGGCAGGTTTCCACGGCAACGCCGCGATGGCGCGGGTGATCCTCGCGCATCACCCACCGCTGGAGGCGCGCGAGAAGGATTACGGGCAGACACCACTGGGCTGGACGATCTACGGTTCGATCAACGGCTGGCATGCCGAGCGCGGGGACTACGCTGCGGTCCTCGAGTTGTTGCTCGCTGCGGGTGCCACGGCGCCTCCGCTCACGCCTGAGGTGAACGGAACTGAGGCGGTGCTGACGGTCCTTCGACGCCACGCCAAGGCCTGACGGACCTGGCCGCTGCTCCTGAGGTCCGCTGCTGAAAGGCGGATCTCATGCAGGGCACTACCGGGTCGCCTGCGAGCTGCGTGTTGCCCGTATCTCGATGGCCCCACACAGCCCGCGATCTTGCACGTTCCGGATACCATGAACCACGGGGAGACATACCTTGTCGTGCTGGTCGCCGGACCGAAGGCGTCGTTGGACTCCTTGCGGGCAGTCGGAGACTCCGTGCGCCTTCCTGTCAGGTTGGAGTGCGGACACGGACCGTACTCACATCGTGCCCACCACGGGCACGGGAGCCAATCGGCGACTCCTGGTCCCATCACCGAGCTGACCACCGCCGTTGCTACCCCAGCAATAGGCCCGGCCGTCGGTGCTCAGGCCACAGGTGTGACCTCCCTGGACACCGGTGCTGATGGTCGTGAACGCGATGTCCCCGACAACCCGCACCGGCTTGCTGCTCAGGGTCGTGCTGCCGTCCCCGTTGGCTCCCGTCTGGTTCAATCCCCAGCAGAAGGCGACGTCGCTCATAGTCACGCCGCAGGTGTGGTACGAGCCCGCGATCACCTGCCGCCAGCGACGGCTTCCGGCCACCGCGACGGGTGCCCGCTGAGTCGTGCGGGTGCCATCGCCCAGCTGTCCTTCACCGCCCCACCCCCAGCAGTACGCCCGATCGTCCGTTGTCACCCCGCAGGCGTGCGGCGGGTCGCTCTCCTGGCCTTGGGCGTCAGTGAACCCGCCGCCGCCGGCCACGACCTGGCGGAAGCGAAGACCGCCCTCCACCGCGACCGGCTTCGGCCCGACGTTGAGGCCCCAACAGTAGGCCCGGTCGTCCGTAGTCACCCCGCAGCTGTACTGGCCGCCGGCGGTCACCCGCCGCCAGCGCAGTCCGCCGGCGATGCGGGCGGGTGTCGCGCTGAACCCGCCTCCCGTGCCGAGCTGCCCGAAGCTGTTGTTGAGCCCCCAACAGAATCCCACGTCGGACGGCGTCACCGCGCAGGTGTGGTTGTTCCCCGCGTTCACGTTACGGAAGCGGCGATTACCGGCCACGGCGACCGGCGTCGGGCTGCTCGCGATGTTCGAGCCGAGCGGGCCCGTGCCCCAGCAATAGGCGCGCTCGTTCGCGGTGATGCCGCAGGTATGCTCGGCGCCCGCGCTGATCTGGAGGAACCCGAGCCCGTCGGCGACGGGCACCGGGGTCAGCCTGTCGGTGGTCGTGCCGTCACCCAACTGGCCTTCGAGATTCCTTCCCCAGCAGTAGGCCCGCCCACCCGAGGCGAGCGCGCAGCTGTGATTGCCACCCGTACTGACGGCAGTGAAGGTCAGCCCCGCCGCCGTCGCCGTGGCGAGCGCCGGCTCGGCCACGGGGCCGGTGGGCGACTCGGCGTGCTCCCGGCAGCCAAGGGCGGCTGCCGCGAGCGCTGTGTAGAAAAGAACTCCTGAGCGCATGACTCCTCCTCACTTTCGGCCACGCCGCCCCATCGAGCAGCGTTTGGTTCGGGACGTGGGAATACTCGTCGCCCATCGTCAAGCCGATTTCAAGCAGCGGGTGTGAACCAGCTTACGGATTCCCTCGCGTGGAAGTAGACCATCTCGGGATTTGACACGAGGCGCCCGCCTACGCCACGATCTCCCGGG
>JACCRH010000278.1 GCA_013813675.1 Gemmatimonadales bacterium | reverse complement strand
GCAGACCTGGAGTGGGCCATCACCCAGATCGCCCAGCGCTCCCCCCTGCAGGCGGCGGCACTCACCGCCTATGACCCCGGCAGCGATGCGGAGGGGACCGGCGGCGAGACGGCGCTGGCGCTGGCGTTGGCGCTGGTGAAGGCCGTGGCGCGCCGGCGAGACTAGATCGCCTGGCGAGACCGGCCATGGGCCTGTACAATCGGGTGGGCACTCGGGGTGCCCGCCGTCAGCTCTTCGCATCCCTCGTCGTGGCGAGGTCCAGATTCCCGGCAGGCTCGCCTGCCCAGGGGGGACCCATGCCCGTCGCCGACTCCGCTCTCGCGTCTCCCGGCCCTCTCGTCCTCGTGGTAGACGACGACCCCGCCCAGCGGCTGGCAGTCAGCCGGATGGTGCGCGGACTGGGCTACCCCACCCGGAGCTGCCGGCGGGGAAGCGAGGCGCTCCAGCTCATTCGATCGAGTGTTTCACCGGTGCGCGTCCTGGTGGCCGACCTGGGCATGCCCGGCATGGACGGCGGCGAACTGGTGGAGCGCGCGGTCGATTTCGATCGAAGAATTCGCGCGGTGCTGATGACCGACCCGCATGACCCCCTCGGCACCGAGCTGCTGGCAGGCTACCGCGACCTTCCGCTGCTGCCGAAGCCGGTGCGGATCGCCGATCTGCACGCGGCATTGCTGGCGCTGGTCGGGCCGGCCGTTCAAACCTCCACACCGCCGTCGGTGACCGCGCCGAGTTCGCGGGCGCGGCGGCGAAGCTCGGAGCACCACGAATCGTGAGTGGCGGGACTGCGCTTGGTCGACAGCGTGAGCTCGGTTGGGCTGCGCTCCAGGATCTGCCCCTGGCGTCGTCCGAGCCCGAGGGCACTGAACCGCACCCACTGGTTGTCCTTCAGGCTGTGAAAACGGGCCCCGGCGTGACCCGCCCATCAGCCCAGCGGTTTCCGGCCTCCTTCGGTAAGTTTGTCCTATCGGGAAATGCCGCAGGGGTCAACCCACCTGAACCGGAGGATATATGAGACTGGTCTTGCTGGCGGGAATGCTGGCGGTCATCGCGGGGTGTGCCTCGAATCGTAACGACGAGCCCGGCGCGCGGATCGAAGACACGACCATGACCTCGGGCGACACCGTCAGTCCCAACGATACGCTGCCGCGGATCCGGGACAGCGTCATGGACTCAGCCCAATAGTCGTCGAGCCCATGACCTCGGATCCTTCTTCCAACCCGCCTGACTCCGGCACTGAGCCCGCGGCCGAACTGACAGATCTGGAGCGTCAGGCCGAGGAAGCACGCCGCCGGCTGGCCGAGCGGGAGCGTCAGGCCGAGGAGACGCTCACCCAGGCCGATGCAAAGCTCCGGGAGCGCACCGAGAAGCAGGAGGCGACCGCCGAACGGCTGCGCCGAGAGGTGCGGGAGCCCACTGGGCCCCTCCTTCCCCCCGCCTCGGCAGGCGGAACGGATGCGCCGTGATCTGCCTCACCCACCGGGCCGGAAAGACGCTCTACTTTCTCCCTACTTGCCCACAACTCAAGGGAGAATCTCTCTGTGACTGCCCGGTTCCCGGCCCCGTACGTCACCGTTCTCGTCGTAGACGACGAGAGGATCTCGCGACACGTGGCCTCCCGGATGCTGAGAGAGCTGGGCCTCAGGGTCCTGGAAGCTGATGGTGCAGAGGAGGCGCTCGACGTCTTCCGTATCTCCCAGGGCCCGATCGACCTGGTGTTGCTCGACGTGGTGATGCCGGAAACCGACGGGGTCGAGCTCGCCAAACAGCTGCTCAGCCATCGACCAGGCCAACGAATCCTCTTCATGTCGGCCCACCCGGCGGAGGTTCTCGCCGAGCATGGACTGCAGGACTTGGACGTGCTCTTTCTGGCCAAGCCGTACACCATGGACGAGCTGCTCTTCAAGGTTCGCCAGGCCATGGATCGCCAGGTTGCGCCGGCCATTAACCCGGCCCGGCCTGACAAGACTCGGAAACGACCTTGATTTGAACAGCCGCGCTGCCGGACCGGACGGCGCGGATTAGCCCTAGCCCCGGTTGCCGCCCGGTTGACCCCTTCCCCTGAGATTGAACCCGGCTAACCCCTTGCCAAACCGGCTGGGTAGGTCAACATATACTGATTCCTGGCCTGGACCGGCGAGGGCGACCCGCATGGCGTGTCCCGCTCGACCGGAGCCTCGGCCCGAAATCAATAACCGACACCAGGGTCTCTCGTGGCGATGCAGACTCTCGAGGTGGGCTCTTCGGCTATCACCTATGCCGATCGAGTCGCCTGCGATCTGACCGGCTTTACCGAAGGTATCGGGCATCCGGATTTTCCCTGTCTTTCCCGCGCGCACAGTCCATCGAGTTGCGTGCCGTGTGTGGACTTCTCTCCCTGGCTGCGCGACCGGGTGAACCGGGGCGACGCCGAGTCGGCCGGGGAATACCTCTGGCGCGTGCGGCAAGCCAATCCGGGAGCCGGCGCGTCGGAGGAAGAGTTCCGCGGACGGTATCGCGCTCTGGCGGAGTCTCTGCTCGAAGCGCAGTTGGGCATTCATCTGCGCGACGGCTCGGACGAGGCCTATCTCGACCTCCGGGTGGCGCTGATCCTGCTCGCGGCCCATGAGGGCTTTTCCGGGTTCATCATGACCGGCGAGGCCGCCGACTTCCTGGCGGCGGCCCTCTGTCCCCATGGCTTCACCTTGGTCGGCCCCGAACGCCTGGTCGGGCTTCGCAACGAGTTCGTCCAGCGGATGGCGAGCGAGATGAGCTACTGGTCCACCTGGCCGCCGCTCGCTCCCGACGCCCTCCTTCCGCTGGTTCCCCCCGATGATCCCCATCTCACCGCCGTCCTCGACCTCCTGCTTCCGCTTCCGCTCGGCGCCCGAGCCCATGCTGCCGACGTGCTCCGCCACCTCGTCGCCGACCCCAGTATCCCGCGAACCCTGGCCAGCCTGAGCCGCTACGAGACGCGAAAGCGCGGACTCGATGTGGCCGAGTCCACCCGGCTCATCATGGATACCGGCCTGGTGGTTCCAGCAACGGAGCTGAAGGGGTGGCTTTCGGGCTGGACCCGCCGGGACCTGCTCGGCTTCCTGGCCCATTGCGGCGTGCGTCCCCGGAACTCCTGGAGCAAGGAGCGGCTGGCGGAGGCCGCGGAAGTCGAGTGCGTCGAGCTCCTGCGGCAGCGGATGAGCGAGTCGGGGGTGGTGGAGCTGAACCCCAAGCACATCCAGGGCGCCCGCCTGCTCCAGCAGTATCTCGACGGGGTCAAGGAAACCTGGCGGGTGTGGCTCGGCTTCGGGACTGGCGTGGCCTCCTAGATCGCGCCTCCCCTCCGCAACCTTCCGATCTGGTCGAACCGCTCCTCGTGCACCGCGAGCACTTCCTCTGGTGTCACGGTGGCCACGCCAGGCTTGCCCACCTCGACACCGGCGGCGTAGTTGGCCAGTTGCGCCGCCTCGGCCAGTGAGGCGCCCGCCGCGAGCGCGGTGCCGAGCCAGGCGGTGACGGTGTCGCCCGCACCGGAGACATCGTAGACCTTCCGGGCAATGCTGGGGATCCGGAGCGAGCTTCCGTCCTTCGTCACCAGCAGCATCCCCTCCGCGCCCAGCGTCACCAGCAGGTTGTCCGCCTTGAGCCGGGTGAGTACTTCGGGCAAGGCGTTCCGGTCCTGCAGATCCACCGCCGCGCCGAGCGCGGATTCCAGCTCCCGCCGGTTGGGCTTGAACACGGTGGCTCCCGCGTACTCGAAGAACTGGTGGTATTTCGGGTCGACGACGACGGGGATCCCTCGCCGCCGGGCCACCTCCATCACCGGCGCGATCAGGCCGGGGGCCAGCGCGCCCTTGTTGTAGTCCTCCAGCAGCAGGGCGTCGGCGTCGGCCAGCGCGTCCTGGGCAGCCTTGACCAGCCGGGCGAGATTGGGACCTTCGAGCAGCGCGTCCACCTCGTCGTCGATCCTGACGATCTGCTGCGAGCGGGCGATGATCCGGGTCTTGGAGGTGGTAGGGCGGCCCGCCACGGTGACGACGAACCGGCCGTCGAGTCGGGCCACCACCAGCTCCTGCCGGATCGCCGCGCCGTCCCCGTCGTCACCCACGGTGCCCACCAGGAGGCAAGTAGCGCCCATTGACGCCACGTTCGCCGCGACGTTGGCCGCGCCGCCCAGCTTGGCTTGCCGGTCGCGGACCGTCACCACCGGCACCGGCGCCTCTGGGGAGAGCCGCTCGGTGTCTCCGAACAGATAGCGGTCGATCATGATGTCGCCCACCACCACCACCCGGCTGCTCTTCATGCGATGGATCAACTGCATGAGACGGTCGCGGCTCAGCGGCGGCGGATGGGTCATTCGATCGCTCCCCGGCGGCTGAAGCCCAGCGTCGCCTGAAGCCGGCCCACGAACCGGTTGTCAGTAATGCCTTCCCGGTTGCCGGCGTTGACCACATGATGAATCCCTGCGGTGGCGCGCAGATCCAGCGGACCTTGCCGGCCGCTCAAAGCCACCGCCGCGCGCCAGGTCCGCTCCACCGTGCCGATGAAGAGCTGCGGCAGCGCGCCCGCCTCCTCCGCTGAGGCGGGAAAGGGATCGTTGATGCCGCCCTCGCCCTGACGCTGGAGGGTGAGCTCCGGAGTGAGCAGCCAGCGGGTTCCCGCGGGCAGGCTCAGGGTGACGGTCGCCCGGTCCATGTCGGCGAAGTTCCGTCCCAGCCCGACGCCTCCGTCGGTCAGATTCTCGAACCGATCGGCGGTGCGGAAGGCGAGGCTGGAGGCCTGGGTATAGAGCGCCCGCCAGGCCAGCCGCGAGCCCAGCGGGCCGTGAGCCGCGAGGGTGAAGGCCCAGCGGTTGGGGTAGCGATCCTCACCGGAGGTGTTCTCGTACTGGAGGTCGTCGAGGCCGATCTGGGCCTCCACCGCGGTGCCCCTGCCGAGGCGGTAGCGGGCGTCGACTCCGAACAGCACGTTGCCGTCGGCGCCGAGGCCGTACTGGTTGGCCAGGAGGAGCAGGCTGAGCGGGTTCCGGTAGCGGCCGTCGAACTCGCGGTCGGCCCCCGCGAGCACGGTGGTCTCCCACACGCCGAGCCGAAGCCGGTCGCTCACCTGGACGCCGAGCCGGTGGGCGAAGAAGTAGCGGTGGACCCGCGCCCCGGCGCTGTCGCGGCCGTCTTCCAGCGAGCGGGCCAGGCCCGCCAGCCGCACCGCGTCGACCCCGAGCTCGAAGCCGAGCTCGGGGTCGTTGTATCCGTAGTCACTGAGGCCAATGCCCTCGATGCCCACCGGCCCCCAGTTGCGGTCCATCTGCCCATAGAAGAGGGCGCCGTACTTGAACTGCGCGCTCAGGTAGGCCTCGGCCATGCGCCAGGCCAACTCCAGGTCGCGGCGGCCGGGCCACTCGGGATCGTCGGGAAGGCGCGGCTCGGCGGCGAGACGGCTCACCAGCGCGAAGGGGCCCAAGGTGGCTTCGCCCAACAGCTCTCCGTAGGGACGCGCTCCGTCGGGACCGATGGGGTGGAGGAGGTCTCGGCGGATGTGGCTGTAGGCTTGCACTCCGGCGCGGGCGCCCACCAGCCAGCGCTGGGTGCCGGGCGGCTCCTCGAGCTCGGTTCGAAGCCGCCGGATCAGCGGCGAGATCCCGCCGGCCGCGGTGTCGGCGGCGGCCAGGACCCGGAGCGCATCGGCGCGGCGGAAAGGCCGCACCATGGGCCAAGGATCCGCGATGTCGCCACGGGCGATGAGGTGCTCGAGCAGCGGCAGCCGAGGGTCGTCGAGCGGGAGGTAGGGAGAGGACTGCGCGACGCCGCGCTGGGAGGCGAGCGCACCGAGGAATACCGCGGCGAGCAGGGCGGAGCAGGGGCGAGGCATCGGCGGGGAAAGCAACAGGATCGCGGTACGAGAGTCAAAGGGAGGGGTGGGTTATCTTGTGTCCATGGCGAAACAAGACAATCTCGATCCCCAAACGCGGGACCTGGTGCGGTTCGCGGCGGCGATCGCGCAGGGCTATGAACCCGAGCTGCGAGACCGGGTCGGACCGCTGAGAGCGTCACAGGTGCCGGCGGACTGGGTCGAGGAGCTGCTGCTCCAATCGGTGCTGATGGTGGGGTATCCCCGGGCGCTCATCGCCTTCGCGGTCTGGCGGAAGTTCAGCGCGCTCTCCGCGCCCGATACCGACGAGGGGCAGGACTACGGCCAGGTGGGTGAATGGTCTCGCCGGGGCGAGCGGGTCTGTGCCACGGTCTATGGTGAGAACTACTCCAAGCTGCGCGACAGCGTGCGCGCCCTCCATCCCGCCATCGACGCGTGGATGATCACCGAGGGCTATGGCCGCACCATGGGGCGGCCCGGGCTCGATCTGATGCGCCGCGAGCTCTGCACGGTGGCCCAGACCGCCGTGCTCGAAACGCCCAAGCAGCTTCACTCGCACCTGCGCGGGGCGCTCAACGCGGGGGCCTCGTTCGGCCAGATCGACGGCGTGCTCTCCATCGTCAATCCCCTGCTGTCGTTCGACCAGTGGAAAAAGATCAAGGAGCTGTGGCGCACCGTCCGCGAGGGGTGGTCGCCGGGCAACTGATGTTCATCGACCGCGCGGTGGTGCGGGTGACTGCCGGCACCGGAGGCTCGGGCGCCAGCTCGTTCGCCCGGTTCAAGTACAAGCCCAAGGGCGGCCCCGATGGCGGCGACGGAGGCCATGGCGGCAGCGTCTATGTGCGGGGCGACGCCAACCTCGCCACGCTGCTGGACTACCGGTACCGCAACGCGTGGAAGGCGGAGCGCGGCGAGCACGGCAGGGGCAAGACCCAGACCGGCGCCTCGTCGGCCGATGTATACCTGCCGGTTCCGGCGGGCACGCTGGTTCGCGATGCCGACAGTGGCGAGCTGCTCGGCGAGGTGCTTCGGCCCGACGACGTGATCCTGGTGGCCAAAGGAGGCCGGGGCGGGCGGGGCAACGCGCGCTTCGCCACCTCCACCCATCAAGCTCCCCGCGAATGGGAGCCGGGCGAAGAGGGCGAGGACCGCTCGATCGAGCTGGTTCTCAAGCTGATCGCCGATGTGGGTCTGGTCGGCGAACCCAACGCCGGCAAGAGTACCCTGCTCTCGGTCATGTCGGCGGCCCGGCCCAAGATCGCGGACTACCCCTTCACCACCCTGGAGCCCAACCTCGGCGTGGTGGGACTGTCGGGCCACCGCAGCTTCGTCCTTGCCGACATTCCGGGAATCATCGAAGGCGCGCACCAAGGCAAAGGGCTCGGCCTCCGCTTCCTGCAGCACGTGGAGCGCACCCGGGTGTTGGCTTACCTGATCCCGCTCGATAGCCCCGACCTGGATGCGGTCTACCATCGGCTGCGGCACGAGATCCGGGAGTACAGCGAGACCCTCGCGCGGAAGGCGCACGTGGTGCTGCTGACCAAGCGTGACCTCCTCCCCACCGATGATACCGTGCCGTCCATCGTGGCGCCGGATGCCGCGGGAATTCTTGCCGTGTCGGGCGCGGCGGGCACGGGGGTCGAGGAGGGGAAGGAGTATCTCTGGAAGTTCGTCGAAGCAGCCAAGAGCGAGGAGGCGCCGGTGGAGGCCTGGCGGCAGGAAGCCGAGGACTAGTGGATCAGCAGCGCGTCGCCTACGTGGCGCTGGCGTTGACGCCGGGTATCGGCCCGCACCGCATTCACGCAATTCTCCAAGTCTGCCACACTGCCACCGGCGCCTTTTCGGCGCCGTTCGAGCTCTTGCGGTCCATCCCCGGCATGAGCC
>JACCRH010000277.1 GCA_013813675.1 Gemmatimonadales bacterium | reverse complement strand
CGATCGGCGTCTGGGGATTCGCCCCCGCCCGGCTGACCCCGCGGGACACGCTCCTCGGCGAAGTGAACCGTGCGCTCGGCACCTTCGCGCCGGGCGCGCGGCTCATTCCCGGCGGGCCCGAACGGGTCTCTCGGGTCGGCATCATCACCGGCGGAGCGGGGAACATGATCGCCGAGGCACGGAACGCCGGCCTGGACACCTACATCACCGGCGAAGGCGCCCACCACACCTACTTCGACGCCGTGGAGTGGAGCCTCAACGTGATCTACGCCGGCCACTACGCGACCGAGACCCTGGGCGTGCAGGCACTCGCCTCCCATCTGGGCGAGCGGTTCGATCTGGAATGGGAGTTCCACGACCACCCGACCGGGCTGTGACCCCGACGCTCGAGCTGAGCGGGATTCAGATGAGGTTCGGCTCCGTGCACGCGCTGCGCGGGGCCGATTTCACGTTGCACACCGGCGAGATTCACGCGCTCCTGGGCGAGAACGGCGCGGGGAAGACCACCCTGATGCAAGTCGCCAGTGGGCTCCTCCGGCCAGACCGGGGCCAGCTGCGGGTCGGCGGGCGCGCCTGGCCCCGGCTCTCGCCTCGCGCCGCTCGGCGGCTCGGGATCGGGATGGTGCATCAGCATTTCACCTCGGTGCCGGCCTTCAACGTGGCGGAGAATGTGGCCCTCGCGGCAGGATGGCCGGTGGCGCCGGGGCGGCTCCGCCGGCGGGTGCGCGAGCTGGGGGAGCGCGTGGGCCTTCCGCTCGATCCGGACGCCAGGGTCGAGCAGTTGAGCGTGGGCCTCAGGCAACGGCTCGAGATGGTGAAGGCGCTTGCAGCCGAGGCGAGGATACTTCTGCTTGACGAGCCGACCGCGGTCCTCGCGCCGGCGGAGGTGGAGGATCTGCTGCGGGTGATCCGGCGGTTCACCGCCACCGGCGGGAGCGCCGTGCTCATCACCCACAAGCTCGATGAGGCGATGGCCGCCGCCGACCGGGTCACCGTGCTGCGCCGGGGGGAGGTGGTGCTGACCGGTCCGGTGGCGGCACAGAGTGCCGGCACGCTCGCCGCAGCGATGATCGGGGAGGCCGCCGCGCCAGCTGACCAGAACCCGCCCGCCACCATCTCGGCGCCTCCGGCCGGCGACCGCTCTGTCCTGATCCGGGTGGAGTCGCTGGACGTCGGGCGAGACGGGGGAATCGGCATCGCGCTGCGGGGCGCCTCGCTGGTGGTCCGATCGGGTGAGATGGTCGGCATCGCCGCCGTCGAAGGGAATGGCCAGCGCGAGCTGCTGCGTGCCGTCGCGGGACGAATCCATCCGCTCCGCGGGGTTCGAGAGGTCGCGAGGCCGGTGGGGTTCATTCCCGAAGACCGCTCCACCGAGGGGCTCATCCCGGCGATGAGCATCACCGAGAACGTCGTGCTGGGATCCCCTGGATCGGACCCTTGGATCCGGGGTGGCGCGATCGACTGGCGCGCGGCGCGCGCCCGGGCGGTGACGCTGCTCGAGGAGTATGCCGTGACCGCGCCCGGTCCGGAGGCGCTGGCAGCGACGCTGAGTGGCGGCAACCAGCAGCGGGTCGTCGTCGCGCGCGAGCTCTCCCGGCGCCCGCCGGTCGTGGTGGCGGAGAATCCGACCCGCGGCCTCGACATCCGCGCCACGGCCGCGATCCACGCGCGATTGCGCCGGGCCGCGGCGGAGGGCGCCGCGGTGCTCTTCCACTCCAGCGACCTGGACGAGGTGTTGGCGCTTGCCACCCGAGTGGTCGTCGCGAGTCGGGGCCTCCTGGTCGAGGCGCCGCCCGGGGCGACCCGGGAGGCGATCGGCGCGTTGATGCTGGCCGGCTCCTAGGTTGTCGGGACGGCTGCAGGGCTGGATCGTCGGGGCCGGGGCGCTGGCGGCCGGCCTCGCGGCGCTCGCGCTGGGCCTCCAGTTGGCGGGCTACGATGCCGCCGCGGCGCTCGGCGCGCTGTGGTCGGGCGCCTTCGGCTCCTGGTACGCGATCACCTCGGCGACACTGGTCCGCGCGGTGCCCCTCGTCGTCATCGGTCTCGGCCTGGCGCTCGCGTTCCGCGCCGGCGCCTTCAACATCGGAGCCGAAGGGCAGTTCTACGCCGGCGCGATCGCCGCCACATGGCTGGGCCTGCACGCCGGCTCGCTGCCCGCGCCGCTCGCCGTGGCCGTGGTGCTCTCCGGGGCGTTGCTCGCGGGCGCGCTGTGGGTGGCGGTGCCGGTACTGCTCCGGGTCCGCTACGGCGTGCTCGAGGTGATCAGCACGCTGCTGCTGAACTTCGTCGCCGAGGCGACCACGAGCCTGGTGGTGCAGGGCCCGTTGCAGGAGAGCCAGGGGATCTACCCCCAGAGTGACGCGATCGCGGCGTCGGCCCGGCTACCAATGCTGCCGGGAACCCGGCTGCACGGCGGGATCCTGCTCGCCCTGGCCGGCGCGGTGCTGCTGCGCCATCTCTTCGCGCGCACGCTGTGGGGATTCCAGCTCCGCGCGGTTGGGCTCGGGCCGCGGGCCGCGGCGATCAGCGGCAGGATCGACAGCCGGTGGATGGCCGCCGCCGCGCTCGCGGTCTCGGGCGCCATTGCCGGACTCGCCGGCGGCATCGAGGTGGCGGGTGTCTCCTACGCGCTGTTTCAGAACCTCTCGCCGGGCTACGGATTCACCGCCATCGCGGTGGCGCTGCTCGGCCGGCTGCATCCGCTCGGCGTGTTGCTCGCCGGCCTGCTTTTCGGCGCGCTGGAAGCCGGCGCGGGCGCGATGCAACGGGAGGCCGGTGTGCCTGCGGTGGCGGTCTACCTGGTCGAGGCGGTGGTGATCCTCGTGGTGCTGCTGGCCGAATCGGTGCGGCGCGGCGGGATGACGGCGCTCGCCGCGATCGGCTCCGCCACCGGGGTGGCCAGGGGGGCGCGGAACTGATGGAGCCGGTCGCTCTGGCGGGTGGTTTCTTCGCGGCCGCGGTAAGGGTGGCAACCCCGCTCCTGCTCGCGGCGACGGGTGAGACGGTCACCCAGCGCTCGGGAGTGATGAACCTGGGGCTGGAGGGGATGATGCTCGCGGGAGCCCTGACGGCGACGCTCGGCGCGACCGGCTCGGGGCCGTGGACGGGCGTCGGGCTCGCGATCCTGGCGGGGATACTGCTTGCCGGCGTTTTCGCGCTGGTCACCATTGGCGCGCGGGCGGACCAGGTGATCGCGGGCACCGCGATCACTCTGGGAGCCGTAGGGCTCACCGGCACGATTTACCGGCAGGCATACGGCGCCGGTGGCGCGGGGCTCGAGCTGCCGACCCTGGCGCCGATCCCGGTTCCAGTCCTCTCGACCATACCGGTGCTCGGCCCCGCGCTGTTCTCCCAGCCGGCGCCGACCTACATCGCGCTGCTCGCGGTGCCGGTGGTGTGGTGGCTGTTGTTCCGGACCCGGATCGGCCTGGCGCTCAGGGCGACCGGCGAGACGGCGGCGGTGGCCCGCGCGGCCGGGGTGCCCACCCGGCTGGTTCGAACGGCCGCAACGCTCGTCGGCGGCGGCTTCGCCGGGTTGGCCGGGGCGACGCTGGTGCTGGCGCAGGTGGGAACGTTCGCCGAGAGGATGACGGCAGGACGGGGGTACGTGGCGATCGCCATGGTAGTGCTGGGACGCTGGCATCCGGTGGGCGTCGCGGTCGCTACGCTGGTGTTCGGCGCGGCGATGGCGCTGCAGTTCCTGTTTCAGACCCTCGGCCTTGGCGTGCCGTATCAGCTCTTCCTGATGTTGCCGTACGTGCTCGCGTTGCTGGCGCTGGCGGGAGTGGTGGGAAGAGTGCGAGCGCCAGGGGACTTGGGAAAGGTGTGAGCCGCGGGTCATCCCGAGCGGGGCGAGGGATCGGCCCGCTCATGAGAGTGAGCAGCCGGGGTCACTCGTAAGGCAAACCGATCCCTCGCTTCGCTCGGGATGACACCTTGCCGTTGGGGATGACACCTTGCCGTTGGGGACGACACCTTGCCGTTGGGGACGACACCTTGCTGTTGAGGATGACGCCTCCAGACTATACTCTATACCCTAGACCAAAGGCGCAGCTCGTGAACCGTCACCGAGTCCATGTAGCCCTGGTTCTAATTCCACTCTTCAGTGTATCCGGATTCCACCACAGCCCGGAGTCACGGCAGAGTCGCATCACGATCCTGTACGATGCTTTCGGGAAGTCTCCCACGATGGAGAAGGACTGGGGGTACTCCGCGCTGGTGGAGTACGGCGGGAAGCGTATCCTGTTCGACACCGGGAATAATCCCACAATCTTCGCGCGGAATGTGAAAGCGGCCGGCGCGGACCTGTTGAAGCTGGATCTCGTGGTCATCTCGCATCGCCACCTCGATCATACCGCGGGTCTCGTACACCTGCTGAGCGTCAATCCCAGCGTGAAGATCTACGCCCCCAAGGACGCCTTCGGCGTGTTCGGCAGCTCACTGCCGAGCGAGTTCTACCGACGGCAGGACTCACTGCCGGCTGAGATGCGATACTTCGACGGGCATCCCGAGGATACGCTGAGGTTCGGCAGGGCCTGGCCGAAAGGCGAGTTCGTGACTGTCGACGCGCCGGTGGAGGTGGTGCCCGGTGTGCATCTCATCTCCCTGGTGTCGGAGACCGTCGGCACCAAGGAATTGCGCGAGCTGTCCATGGCCATCGAGACTCCGCGGGGAATGGTCGTGGTCGCCGGATGCTCTCACCCCGGCATCGAGAAGATCGTGGAAGCCGCCACCAAGATCGGCCCCGACGTACACCTGGTGTTCGGCGGCTTTCACCTGCCGGCGGCGACGGACCTCGAGGTGGCCCGCATCGCCGCCGCGCTCCACGACACCTACGAGGTCGACCGCATCGCGCCCGGCCACTGCACCGGGGAGCCGGCCTTCTACCAATTCAAACGCATCTGGAAAGATCGGTATGTGTACGCGGGGGTCGGGAGCGTGATCGGGCTGCCGTGAGGTGGGTGGAAGCGCGTCATCCCGAGCGGAGCGAGGGATCGGGTTGCCTTACGAGTGAGCCTCGATGCTCACTCTCATGAGCGGGCCGATCCCTCGCTTCACTCGGGATGACATGCGCCCTAGGGGATGACACGCGCCCTGGGATGACACGCGCCCTGGGATGACACGCGCCCTGGGATGCACGCGCCCTGGGATGGCACGCACTTGGGGGATGACCCGCACCCTGCGGCGTAAAGCTCCCTTAGGCCGGCACAACGTGCCCCACCGGCCGTCAGTGACACCTCCCTGGATCTGGAGCTCAGCGTGACCGTGCTGGCCCTTCCCTCGTCTCCCACCGCCCTGTCCAAAGCGCGCTGGGAGGACATCGTTCCGTATTTCGATGATCTCGCCGAGCGCCCGCTCGACGAGACCACGATCGAGGGCTGGCTCCACGCCTGGTCCACGCTGGAAGAGCTGGTGACCGAGGCGGCCGCGCTCGCCA
>JACCRH010000480.1 GCA_013813675.1 Gemmatimonadales bacterium | reverse complement strand
GTCGGCAAGGGCACCTACGTCTATACCGGCCTCAGCTTCTTCCGCCAGCTTCCCGCGGGAGTGCCCGGGGCGCTGCGATTGTTCGCGAACCTGCTCGCCCTCGGCCAGCCGCCGGCTCGGTGACGTGACTCCCTCGAGGATTCACCACGAAGACACGAAGGGCTTCGCGTCCTTCGTGCCTTCGTGGTGGATCCTTTCCGGAGGCCTACTCGTTGCCGTGCTGGCCGCGTGCGGCAATGATGGCCGCACGCCGGTCGTGCTCTACTCCCCCCACGGCCGGGACCAGCTCACCTTGCTGGAGCAGGCGTTCGAGGCGGAGCGGCCGGACGTCGACATCCGGTGGCTCGACATGGGCTCCCAGGAGATCCTCGACCGGGTGCGCTTCGAGCGGGTGAACCCGCAGGCCGACGTGTGGTTCGGGGGACCGACTACGACCTTCGACCTCGGCGTGAAGGATTCTCTGCTTCAGCCGTACCGCCCCGCGTGGGCCGAGCGGGTCGGCCCGAATGGGATCGGGCCTGACGACCTCTACTACCCCGTCTACCGAACTCCGGCGGTGATCGCCTACAACAACAAGGCGGTGCGCGCCGAGGAGGCGCCTCGCGATTGGGACGAGGTTCTCGAGCCACGATGGCGCGACAAGGTGATCATCCGCGATCCGATGGCCAGCGGCACCATGCGGGCGATCTGGGGACTGATCCTGGTCCGAAGTCTTCGTGAGAGTGGCGACACCGCCCGGGGCATGGACTGGCTTCGCCGGCTGGACGCCAACACCAAGACCTACACCCTGAACCCGGCGATTCTCGACGCCAAGCTGGCGCGGGCCGAGGGACTGGTGACACTGTGGGATCTGCCCGACATCCTGATCGGGAGGTCCAAGGGGCTGCCGTTCGGCTACACCTTCCCCCGCAGCGGCACCGTGGTGATCGACGATGCGATCGGGTTGGTGCGCGGAAGCCGCCACCCCGATGCCGCCAAGGCCTTCATCGACTTCGTGGGCGGGGTGGAGGCCCAACTGCTCGCCGCCAAGCGGGTGTACCGCCTGCCGGCCCGCCACGATCTCCCGTCCGGCCGGGTTCCCGCCTGGGTCGCCGAGGTGGAGTCGGAGATGGTCGTCGCGCCGATGAACTGGGGCTTGCTCGCGAAGTGTGGCGCGCAGTGGATGGGGTACTGGGACCGGCAGGTGCGCGGCCGCGGGCGAGCCGCGGCGCGATGACGGCGTTTCTCGCGGTCGAAGGCCTCGCCAAGCGGTTCGACCGCATCGTCGCGGTGGACGACGTGACCCTCTCACTCGCCCGGGGCGAGATGCTCGCCCTGCTGGGCCCGAGCGGCAGCGGCAAGACCACGATGCTCCGGCTGCTGGCCGGCTTCGAGACGCCGGACGGCGGGCGGGTCATGGTCGAGGGCGAGGACGTGACCCGGGTCGAGCCGGTCCATCGACGGTTCGGCATGGTCTTCCAGCACTACGCGCTTTTTCCCCATCTCGACGCCGGCGAGAACGTGGGCTTCGGGCTGGAATCGCTCGGCGTGCGGGGGGCGGAGCTGGGCGAGCGGATCGCGCGCGCCCTGGCGCTGGTGGACCTCGCGGGCCTGGAGCGCCGCCGGATCGACCAGCTCTCCGGTGGGCAGCAGCAGCGCGTCGCGCTGGCTCGCGCGCTCGCCCCCGAGCCTCGCGTCCTGCTGCTCGACGAGCCGCTCTCCAATCTCGACCCCACCCTGAGGGAGCGGACCCGGCGGGAGATCCGCGATCTCATCGGCCGGGTCGGCATCACCACGGTGCTCGTCACCCACGAGCAGGATGAAGCCTTCGACCTGGGCGACCGGGTCGCGGTGCTGCGCGCCGGGCGGCTGGAGCAGGTCGGCACGCCGGACGAGCTGTACGCCGCGCCGGCCAATCTGTTCGTCGGCGGATTCGTGGGCCGGTCAAGCATGCTCCCGGTCACGGTGCTGGGCCCCACCGAGTGGGGAACCCGGATCGCGGTGGAAGGGGTGGAGTGGGAGGTCGAGCGCCCGGCGGGCCATCCCGTCATGCTGCCGGGAACCGCGGTGCTCCTGGCCCGGCCCGAGGCCCTCCGTCTGGGTGACGACCCGCAGGCCATCGTGGGTACCGTGGCGGGGCGGCGCTTCACCGGCCCTTCGTCGTTCTTCAGCGTGCTCACCGGGAGCGGCGCCACCGTCGAGGTGGTGGCGCCGCCTGCGGCGGTGCGGGCAGGCCAGCGCGTCGGCATCCTCCCCAGCCGCCGAGCGGCCGGAGGGCTTCACCTCTTCCTTCCGGAAACGGCGTGACCCGCCGCGGTGCCGGCGGCCTCTGGACCGCACTGCTGCTGGGCCTGCTGCTCTGGCTGGTCCTGTATCCCCTGGTGCTGGTCCTCGCGGAGGGCGTACGGGGTCAGGCAGGGTGGACGCTCGAGCACGTGCGGGAATTCATCGGCCGTCCGACCGAGATACGGGCGCTGTGGGGCAGTCTCTGGATCTCGGTCGCGAGCGTGGTCCTGGCGGCTTTGCTCGGGATTCCGCTCGCCTTCCTGGTGGGGCGCTACGACCTCCCCGGCCGGCGGGCGTTGGGCGGACTGGTCGCGCTTCCCGCGGTACTCCCGCCCCTGGTGGGCGTGGTCGCGTTTCTTTTTCTCTACGGCGAGACCGGCTTCGTCTCGCTGTTCCTGATGCGACTCCTCGGCCTGGATGAGCCCCTATGGCGGCTGGAGGGGGCGGGCGCCATCCTGCTGGTGCATGCCTACTCCATGTACGTCTACTTCTACCTGCTGGTGCGCTCGGCGCTGGTCTCCCTCGACGCCTCGCAGCTCGAGGCCGCCGCGAGCCTGGGCGCCGGCCGGTGGCGCAGCTTCCGCCGGGTCATCGTACCGCACCTGAGGCCGGCGCTCGCTGGTGCGGCGCTGCTCACCTTCATGACCGCGCTCGGCTCGTTCAGCGCGCCGTACATCTTCGGTGGCGGATTCAGGGTGATGCCTACCCAGATCGTCGCCACTCGGCTCAACGGGGAGAATCAGCTCGCCATGGTCGAGACCGCCTCGCTCACGGCGCTGGCGCTCCTGGCGCTGCTCGTGCTCCGCGCCGGCTCGAGCGGACCGGGAAGCGCCGGGCGGAAAGGCGCTGCGCCCGCCAGGATCGTGATCCGGCGCCGAGCGGCTCGGGTCATGGCGGGCACGCTGGGATGGGGCCTGGCCGCCTTGCTGCTGCTTCCGCACCTGACGCTGCTGCTGGTCTCCTTCGTGCCGGTCGGCACCTGGACCACCGAGCCGCTCCCGCCGGCCTACACGCTGCGGAACTACCTGACCCTGGTGAACGATCCGGTTCGTGCGCGTCCGTTGGTGAACAGTCTCTGGCTGGCCGCGGCGGCCACCGTTGCCTCGGTCGGCATCGCCCTGCTGGGGGCGCTGCTCGCCGCGCGGCGGCGGACCGCGCCGCGCCAGGCCATCGAGGGCCTCCTCGCGCTGCCGTGGGCGGTGCCGGGGACGGTGTTCGCCATCGCTCTGGCCACGGCGTTCAGCGTGCACGACCCCCGCGCCGGACGGATCATACTGGTCGGTACGCTCTGGATCCTGCCGTTGGCCTACCTGGTCCGGAGCCTGCCGATCACCAGCCGCGCCATCACGGCGGGCGTGCGCGCCCTGGATCCCTCGCTGGACGAGGCGGCGGCCAGCCTCGGCGCGGGACCCCGGCGGACGCTGTGGCGAGTGACCCTGCCGTTGCTGAGGCCGGCGCTCCTGGCCGGCGCCAGTCTGGCGTTCGTCACCGCCTTCGGAGACTTCGTGACCTCGATCATGCTCTACACCTACGACACCCGGCCGATCTCGCTGGAGATCCTCTCCAGTCTCCGGCAGGCGGATGTCGGCGTCGCCGCGGCGTACGGCGTGGTGCTCATGCTGGTGAGCGGGGCGGTGTTCGCGCTGGGCTCGGGCGGACCGGGCC
>JACCRH010000255.1 GCA_013813675.1 Gemmatimonadales bacterium | reverse complement strand
GCGAGCGCGTCGACCAGGGACGTTTTCCCGCTTGCCCCATGGCCGACGAACGCCACGTTGCGGATGGCGTTGGAGCCATAGACCTTCATGGCCTCCACCTCCTTGGAAGAGTTGAATTTCCAAGGTGGATCACGTGGAAGGCATTGTCAATCCAGGGCCTGAGTTAGGGCCCCGCTCCAGATGGCCCCGCCGTCACCCCGCCTTCCTGTCATCTCATCCGGTATCTCCCAATCGAGTCGGAGTAGGTGTTTCTCGCCGAGCAGTTCGTCTTCTTAACGCGGAGTACGTCGTGGCGTTTCGGTTTCGGCGACTTTGCCGTAGAGATCGGGGCTGGCTTCGGCGCGCCGGATGAGCTGCCAGACATGCATGTCGAGGCCCTCAGCCAGGCGCTCGAGGGTTTCGAGGCTGACGTTGGTCTTACCGCGCTCGATGCTGCTCATGAAGGTGCGGTGGATCTTGACCTTAGCGGCGAAGGCCTCCTGGGAGAAGCCGGCGGCGGACCGCAGACTTCGGACGGCGTGAGCGAGGCGCAGATTGAGTGGAGTCATTTTATGAGCCGCTTGCGGAGGTCAAGGCACGAGTGGCAGGGCCAGCCATGGCGGCTCGCGTAATGGCGCTCTTTACGGTGTGAGGCCTCGCGAGTAGCATGGAGCCCCTCTTCGCGGCGAGGGTGAACGACTCGGAGCGCCGCCGAGAAGAGTGACTGCACAGCAATGACCGCGAATGTGTGGGATGAGACTGGTTGAGCGTGAGGCCGGATCATTCCGTCCGTGGCATAATTACGCGGCGCGACAATCGCAGGGCATGAATCGAGTGTTTACCCGCGTTGGATCGTAATGCCTCTCCTCGATATCGGAACTACCGCTGCCCGCTTGCAGATCTGAGATCCGGACGACTGTGACTCGACAGGATGACTTTCTCTCCAGGCCGGCTCTGGTCGCCTCCCGGCCTAGCCATGGCAGGAACACGCTAGACACTGGCGGAACAGCGTGGAGCTACCCCCGAAGGGGCCCGAGCCGGACGATGAGGTTGGCGAGACAGAGGAGCTGGAGGACACGGCCGCTGAATCCGATCCGTTCGGCGCGGAGGACGTGGAGGCGTTCAAGCGACTCTTCGACACCCACTACGAGAGCCTGTACCGGTACGCGCTCCGCTACCTGCGGTCGGCGGAGGAAGCGAATGACGTAGTGCACGACGTCTTTCTGCAGATGTGGCGGCATCGCCAGCGGATTGGGTTGGGGCGAGATCTACGGACTTACCTCTACGCGATGACTCGCAATCACGCGCTCGATCGCCTCAAGCGGCGCAAGGTGGAGGATCGTTTCCGGGAGCGGCCGGAAGTGACCGACCCGGAAGAAGCCAGTACCGCCGAGAGCGAGATCGAATCGCGCGAGCTGGCGGCCACGATTCAGCGTGCGATCGACAGTCTTCCGCCCAGGCAGCGGGAGGTTCTCCGGTTGCGGTGGCAGCAGCACTTGAGCTACGAGGAAATCGCGAAGGCACTCGAAATCTCACCCAAAACCGTGGCGATTCATCTCAGCCGCGGGCTTCAGCATCTCCGCGAGGCGTTGCCCGATATCGCCGAGTAGAGGATCAAGGCCTGTCAGGTTTGGTGTTCTCGCCCGGCTCGGCGTCGATCTCGAGCGCACGTGTCAGCCGCTCCCACTCCCGTCGCATCGACGGAGCGTCGTAGGGGGCGCGAATCACTTCGGCCAGCCCGTCGAGGGCTTGCCTGTGCCGGGGCGACTCCGCGGCCCAGCGCTCGACCTCGGCGCGTTCGGCGTCGTCGCAGGCATCCCTGAGAAATCGGTCCAGCAGCTCCCAGCGCATCCCTAGTCGCCAATTGGGTCGTGGTTTCACGCTACACTCGCCGCGGGGGCCGAGCAACCGGCGGTGTAGGGAATACGTCGGGCGTGGTCGTCATGACTCATGTCGGCCTTCGAGCTCGTCAACCTGTCGGTGAGGGAGCTGCTCGCCATGACTACCGTGACCTGGGAGCTGCTGGACCGGTTCTTGGCACAGCAGTGCGATGCCGAGGAGCGAGCGCGGGTCGAGCGTTGGATCGCGGGCCCACCAGAGCGAGGGTTGCGAGCGGGATTGCTCGCGGAGGCGCTGGATCCCACATCAGTCGGCACCAGAGCGGATGTGTGGGCCCGGCTGTTCCGGCGGCTGTCGGCCACGGAAGGACTGTCCCCTGGGCGAGCGCGCTCCTGGCGACGGCGGTTAGCGGTCGCGGCCCTGGGGGCCGCGGTGGTCGCCGCGGGGATATTGGTGGCGTTCGCTCTCACCTCCAGGGACGGGATCTCCCAGAATCCCGCGCCGCGGGTATTGTCGACTCCATCGGGGCAACGAGCCGGATTCCAACTCCCCGACGGAACGAAAGTCATCCTTGGCGTCGCGAGTAGTCTTCGCCACCCGCCGGCCTTCGATACGAGCGTCCGGGAGATCGAGCTCGAAGGCGAAGCGTACTTCGAGGTCGCGCCTGACACACGGCGGCCGTTCATCGTCCGAGCCAGGAATCTCGTAGCCGAGGATCTCGGCACCGACTTTCTCGTACG
>JACCRH010000244.1 GCA_013813675.1 Gemmatimonadales bacterium | reverse complement strand
CAGCGGGCCGATCTCCCGCCGAGTTGCACCTCCGTGATAGCTGACGATCGAACAACGAGTTAGCATCCGCAATCGCTCGGCTCACGACTTGCGCTTCAGCCCCGTGCCTCTCGCAGTGCCATCCAATCCAGCAATCGCCGTCGATTCCGGCCGGCACCCGGAGAAGGTCAGCGCGGATGTTTGCACCATCACGTCATGCCGGGAGCATCCCGGCGTCCCCCGTTGTCATCCTGAGCGCAGCAAAGGAGCCAGAGCGCTGCTTCGGCTCCTTCGCTCCGCTCAGGATGACAATCACATTCACGGCTGGGTTAGCTCGAACCGCCATCGCCTGCACCGCGCTCGGGGCCTGCGCCATCCCTACCCAATCGACCCAGCTCGCCGGCGGGCCCGCCCCGGTCGACCTGCGGATGACGCCGAGCGTGATCTACGCCGGCCAGCGAACCCAGATCGTAGTCCGGAGCCCGGGGGCCGACAGCATCGCCTTCGAATCGGAGAACGGCCTGGACCGCTACTGGAGCACCGATTCCGTGCTGAGCGCCTGGCTCACCGCCGACTTCGGCCTGGTCGCCCCGGTGACGCAGTACGCCCCGAGCCGGAACGGCCAGGTGCTGGCCTACGTCAAGCGGCCGGTTCGCATCGCGGCATGCCGCCAGGGTCGCTGCCGCGAGTTCCACCACGAGATCGCCATCAAGCTGCCGGAGCGGAACGAACGGGTGGTGGCGGTCACCGCCGGCTGGAGCTCGGTGTTCGCCCGGCGTGCGATCCGCGGCGCCAATCGCACGGTGCTCTTCCAGGACGCGCTGAACAGCGGCGTGTGGTCGCTGCAGGGGGAGCTGTCCGCCGGCAAGTGGAACGGGCGAGTACAGGGCTTTCTCGGCGAGGACGACCGGGGCGCCTGGTTGGACCTGTCCCGGGTGCTCAAGAGCGGCGACGGCCTGAGCTACGGCCTGGCGATGCATGCCGGCGCCACCCGCAGCGACTGGCTGGACGCGGGCCCCAGCCAGTTGCCCAACCGGACGGTGTACCGCGCCGGGATCGGTCCGAGCGTCATGGTGAAGGGCATCACCGCCAGCTCGCAGTTCGGGATCTACACCGACGGCATCGAGACCCTCCAGATCGCCAGCACCCGCCTCTCGGTGAACGGCAACCTCACCTCGATCCGGCACCCGGTCACCGTCACCGCCGAGAAGACTTTCGCCTTTGGCGGCGGGGCGATCGTCGCCCGGCGGCGTGACGCTCTCGAGCGGCTCACTGCGGCGGTCCGGATCCTGGACGACTTCGCCCTCAACGTCGGGCTCAGCAGCCACCATATCGCCTGGCCCCACGACGACCCGTCGGAAGACCTCCGGGCCTCGGAGACCCGGATCATTCTGGGAGGGCAGTACTCGATAACCTGGTGAGCGGAGCGTGTGCGCCAGCCAGTTGTCACCCTGAACGTAGTGAAGGGGACCATGCTCGACATGGCCTCCTTCGCTTCGCTCAGGATGACGACGTCGGCCGGATATTCTGACTGCCGCGGAGCAGGTTGTCCGGATCGTAGCGGTGCTTGAGCGCCTGCAAGCGCGCGTAGCCTTCCGGCCCGAACGCCGCGACGACCCGATCCTCGCCCTCGTCGCCGATGAAATTGACGTAGACGCGGCCGGTCGCGAACGGCTTCATCGCGAGGCCTAGCTCGCGGGTCCAGGCGATATTGGGGACGTCTTGGGCGGAGTCCGGCCACAGCGACGTGATGTGAATGTTGAACGGGGCCCCGCGCTGCCCTATCGCCATCGTGCCGTCCGGGACCCGCGCCGCCGCCCCGCCGCCCGGAAGCATGAGGATCTGGGTCAGGGGGGAAGGCTTCGACAGGTGCGAGCGGCACATGACCTCGATGGCCACATCGGGCAGTCCGCTGAGGAAGTCGCCCGTCCAATAGTTACGCATCCCGGCAGGGTAGCCGGGATCGATGAGCCGCTGCAGGGCCAGGTACGGCATCGGCCCGACGGTGTCGATTGCCGGAGAGCCGAACTCGCGCAGCGGCCGTAGCGCCTCCGCGCCTTTTTCGACTGGCCCCGCGTAGGACATGATCACCCCGACTGCCGGCTGCCCGCGCACCGGCAGGGGAACGAATTCCTCGAGCGGAGCGGTGAGCAGCGCGACGCCCGCACCGACCTCGTCGGGAGCGTGGGCCATCACCTCACGGAAGTTCCGCAATACCGCGGCCGCCATTTGCGCCGGATACAGCAACATTCCGCCCAGGACGGTCGGGCCGACCGGGTGGAGCCGAAGCTCGAAGCTGGTCACCACACCGAAATTGCCGCCGCCCCCCCGAGTGCCCCAGAAGAGCTCGGGGTTCTCGGCCTCCGATGCGGTCAGGATCCGCCCGTCCGCCGTCACCATCTCGACCGACAGCAGGTTGTCGACCGTATAGCCGCACTTGCGCTCGATCCACCCCGAGCCGCCGCCGAGCGCCAGCCCGCCAAGGCCGGTGGTGGACATCCGCCCGCCGGTCACGGCGAGCCCGTGCTCCTGGGTGGCAGCGTCGAGCTGACCCCAGGTGAGCCCGGCGGCGGCGCGGCAGGTGCGGGCCAAGGGATCCACCTCGACGCTTTTCATGGGGCGCAGGTCGATGGTGACCCCGTCGTCGCAGATCGCGCTGCCGGTGACGTTGTGACCCCCGCCATAGACGGACACCGGCAGGCCGCTGTCGCGGGCGACGTTGATGGCCGCCGCTACGTCCCTCGCATCGGTGCAGCGGGCGATCAAGGCCGGCCGGCGGTCGATCATTCCATTGAAGACCTTGCGCAGGTGGTGGTAGCCGGGGTGCTCGCGGCCGATGAGCTCACCCCTGAACCCTGCCGCCACGAACCTCCCCGCATCGGCGTGCGTCGGTCGGGTTTCCCTTTGGCCAGTGCCGAGCGCGGTGTGCAGGGCACGCAGAAACGCTTCGGGCTGCTCGATCGGGGGGTCGTCAGCGGCGTTCTCGATCACGTGCAGCCGCCAGCCGTAGCGGGCGCTCGCGGCCTCGGCGATCTCCAGCCGGGTCGCGAGGTCGTGGCGGCCCCAGATCAGGGCCGTGGGCACGGCGATACGCGCGAGCTCCGTCGGTGGGACCGCCGTGACCCCGAACTCGCCCATGAGGACGCCCAGAGCTGCCTTCACGCTCTGGGTTCGGGCACGATCGACGTTGTAGGCTCTGAACGGCTGCCAGCGCTCACCCATCCGCCGGCGCAGTCGGTCCAGGTCGAGCGCGCACTGCTGCCAGAGATGGTCGTGGGTCAGTTCGGTTGGTTCTGCCAGGAAGGCGTTCAAGGCGAGCCCGAACCCCGGCGCCGGCTCGAACTGAGTCAGCCCGAGCGCGTCCACCAGTACCAGCCGACTGATCCGCTCACCGCCGATTCCGGCGAAGCGGACCGCGATGCCACCGCCGACTGCATGGCCGACCAGCGTGGGCGGCGAGGGGCAGGTCCGCCCGATCAGCTCGCCGAGCCACGCGAGCACACGACCGGCGTCCAGCGGACCATCAACCACCGGCGACGCCCCCTGGCCGGGCAGATCGGGGGCGACCACGCGATGGGTCTTCACCAGCTCCGGGATCACCCATGCCCAATGGACGGCGCTTCCTCCCGGGCCATGCAGCAGAACGACCGGAGGGCCGTCCCCGCCCTCCAGCACTACGGTGGGGATGCCGGCCAGCCGCAGCCGTCGCTCGGAGACCGGGATCCCCGCCAGCAATCGCTCACGGGCGTCCATCACCTCGTACTGCTTGATCATCGTGGCCTCCTCGGCGGCTCTCGTGTCATTCTCCCGTCACGAGGTTACCGAATGGCCGGCGTCGCCGCGTCGGAAGAAACCTCCAGGTCGAGGGGGCTGCCTCCGATGGGCAATTCTATGTAGCGGCGACTAGGCGAGGTCGTTCTGGTAGGCGTAGGCGGTGGCCGCCGATCGGGATGACAGCCCCAGCTTGGTGAAGATGTTGCTCACGTGGCGAGCCACCGTTTTCTCGCTGATGCCGAGGTGGTGCGCGATGGCCCGGTTGGTCTTGCCGGTGGCCACGAGACCGAGCACCTGGACCTCGCGCGCGGTCAATCCGCCGGCGGCCTTGGACGCGGACCCCCGGGAGAGCTCCTCCAGGCGGGCGAGGTCCGGCGCGGCGCCCAGCCGCCTGAAGTCCTGGCGAGCCGCGTCCAGCTCCAACTTCCCGCCGTCGTCGTCGCCAAGCTTACGGCAGGCGAGCCCGAGAAGGAGCCGGACACGCGCCGCCTCGTATGGCGACTCGAGCTCGCACCAGGAGGCCCACGCCCTGCGCAGCGCGGCGGTGGCGGCGCGGGCGTCACCCTCGGCGAGCAGGACGGCGCCGGTGGCGTGAGCCGACACCGCGTGCAGGAACGGCACGTCGAGGTCGGCGGCGATGTCCGCGAGCTCCTCGGCGGCGGCGCGGGCCGCCGCGACATCGTCGACGGCGAGCAGGATGTCGATGCATGCCGCGAGCACCCTGGGTCGGCTCCGCCGCTCATGGGCCTCCTCCAACGCCTGGCGGATGGCGGCGGCGGCGGCGGCGGCCTGACCCCGGGCCAGGCGGAGCTGGGCGAGGCCAGGTTGCGACTTTCGTCCCCAGCGGCTGGCCTGGCCGTACGCCTCCTCGGCCTCCGCGAACTCGCCGCGCAGCCGGTGGAGCTCGGCCAGTTGATAGAAGGCCGCGCCGAGCCCGGGCTGGCCTGGCGGATCGGAGAGCCGCTCGCAGGCCCGCCGCGCTTCGATCGTCGCGTCGGACCAGGAGCCGTGCGACTGCATGATTTCGGCGCGGCGCACCAGGCACTGACCGCGGTAAGGCACCAGGTCCGGCTGAGAAGCACACCAGTGGCTCAGCGCCGCCGTCCACTCTCGCGCCCGGCGTAGATCGAAGACCTCCTGGCATGCCGAGATCACGCCGCAGTAGACATCTCCCACGACGATCGGAGACACCTCGCCACCGGCGACGGAGACCATGATCTCGTCGAGCAGCGCTATGCCCGCGGCGGTCATTCCCAGTCGAATCAGTGCCCGGCCCTGACCGTGCCGGGCGAGCGTCACCAGGTCGGGGTCGCCGAAGCGGTCGCCGATTTCGGCGGCTTGGGTGAAGGTAGTGTACGCGGTCTCGTTGTCGCCCCCGGCGATCGCCTCGAGCGCGGTGGGAAAAAGCAGATAACCCTGCTCTACGCAGTCGGGCCGAGCGGCGTCGAGCAGCCGGCGCGCGCGGGCGATCCAGCCGGCGCCGCGGGCCATCTCCCCGCGGTCGAATAGCCCGAGGGCCAGCCAGAAGGCGCAGCGGACGGCGCGCTCCGCGTCACCCCGGTTCCGATGCTCGTGATGGGCGCGGGCCCAGAGGTCGGCGGAATCGGTGTCCCGGCCGACCATGTAGGCCGCCGTCGCGAGCCGCTCGAGATCCTCGGGCGCGAGCGGAGCCTCGCGATCCGCGGCCGACAACCGGGTGTACGCGTCCCCCCACGCCTGGCCTCCAAAGGACTCTCGGCCTCGCTCGAGCGCGTCGGCCACGCTCACCGCAGCTTTCACAGCCGGTAGCTGGGACGCACCGCCAGACTCCGATTATCCATGATGCGAAGTGTACCTCCGAAACATGGTGGAAGGCATGGATGAGGAGATAGGCACCTCGCGAGGTATATTCGCCTATGCCGGTCGCTCCCGGCCGGCCCGCCTCCCTGGAGACCCTGCCATGTCCACTCCCTTCGTCAGAAGCCTGACGCGGCGCATGCCTGCCGCGTTGCTCCTTGCCTCACTATCGCCGGCTGTCCTCGCCGGTCAGACCCAAACCGGCACCCTGATCGGCCGGGTGACCGACCAGGGAACCGGTGAGCCGATTGCCGGCGCCCGGTTGATCGTAGTCGGGACGGTGCACTCCGCGACGGCGCGGCAGGACGGTGGCTACCGGCTGTCCGTCACCCCCGGTCGCAGGGAGATCCGGGTGACCTTCATCGGGTACGGGCTGGTCCGCGACACGGTCGAGGTGGGTCCTGGTGCGACCGTCACCCGGGACTTCGCGCTCACCCGCGAGCCGCTCGCCCTGGAGGAAGTGGCGGTGATCGGCACTCGGGCCGCCGAGCGCACCTCGACCGAAGCGCCGGTGCCGGTGGATGTCCTCACCGCCGCCGAGATCCGTCAGTCGGGCCGCACCGAGACCTCGCAGATCATTCAGTCGCTGGCGCCCTCGTTCAACTTCCCCCGCCCGACCATCGCCGACGGCACCGACCACACCCGGCCGGCCACCCTCCGCGGTCTCTCGCCCGATCAGGTACTGGTCCTGGTCAATGGGAAGCGGCGCCACGCCAGCGCGCTGATCAACGTGAACAGCAGCATCGGCCGGGGCTCGGGCATGGTGGACCTGAACGCGATCCCCGCCAGCGCGATCGACCGGATCGAAATCCTCCGGGACGGCGCCGCGGCGCAGTACGGGTCCGATGCCATCGCCGGGGTCATCAACATCATTCTCAAAGAGGGAACCGAGAACGAGCTCGGCGCCACGGTGGGGCAGACGACCGAGAGCGACGGTGGGGTGGTGCAGGTGGGGGGGAACTACGCCATTCCGCTCGGCCCCGATGGCGTTCTTCAGCTCGCCGCCGAGTACCGGAACCGCGGCGCGACCAACCGCACCGCGGCGGACCTCCGGACTCAATACTTCGCCGGCGATCCCCGGAACACCGATCCCGCCCTGACCGGTCAGATCAATCATCGGCAGGGCGACGCGGACACGGAGGACGGCGGCCTGTTCCTCAACCTCGCCAAGCCAGTGGGCCTGGCCACCGAGGTCTACGCCTTCGGAGGTGGAACCCTTCGGAACGGCGAGGCCGCCGGATTCTGGCGGCGGGCGCTCGATGACCGGACGGTGCGGGCGATTCATCCCGACGGATTCCTTCCGCTTATCGCCACCAAGATCTCCGACTTCAGCGGGGTGGCCGGCGTGCGGGGCGACGTCCGCGGCTGGAGCTGGGACCTGAGCGGCAACTACGGCCGCAATCTCTTCCACTACGATGTGCGCAACAGCAACAACGTCACCCTCGGCACCGCCAGTCCGACCGAGTTCTACGCCGGGACGCTGGTCTTCGATCAGCTCACGACCAATCTCGACCTCTCCAAGGGTTTCGAGATCGGGGTCGCCGGCCCGTTGAACGTGGCGGTGGGGGGCGAGTTCCGCCGCGACGGCTATGGGATTCGCGAAGGGGAGCCGGACAGTTGGCGCGACGGAGGCGTACGGGTACTCGACGGCCCCAACGCCGGGGCCCAGGGCGCGCCGGGCGCGCAGGTCTTTCCCGGATTCCGTCCCACCGATGCCACCGACGAAAGCCGCAACAACGTCGCCGGGTACGTCGATCTCGAGGCCAAGGTGGTGCCCAAGGTGCTGCTGGGGGTCGCCGG
>JACCRH010000238.1 GCA_013813675.1 Gemmatimonadales bacterium | reverse complement strand
CGGGAGGACGACATCGCCCGGTACGGGGAGAGGGCCACCGCCCTGGGCATCCGGCAAGCGGTGCACTTCCTCGGGCCGAAGCCGGTCTCCGCGCTGGCGGATCTCCTGCGGGAGGCGGATGTGCTGGTGTCGCCCCGCCTCAAGGGTCTCAACACCCCGATGAAGATCTACTCCTACCTCGACTCCGGCACGGCCGTGCTTGCCACCCGGCTCCGGACGCACACCCAGGTCCTGGACGACCACACGGCTTATCTGGTCGAGCCCGAGCCGCTGGCACTGGGCACTGGCCTGGCCACGCTCTTGAGAGACGACTCGCTCCGGCAGGGGCTGGCCGCGCGGGCCAAAGACCGCGCGCAGCGGGAATTCACCCCGGAGGCGGCCAGGCGCAAGCTGGAGGCCTTCTACGCCATGGTCGAGGCACGCTCGGCAGGGGCGGACGCGGGCGCGTGAAGCGGCTTTGGAGCTCGCCGACGATTCGAAGCGCCGGCGTCTACGGGGCGGCAGGCGTGGGTTTCGCGGCCGCGAACCTCATCCTGGCCCGGGTACTTCCACCGGCCGAGTACGCCCTGGTCACGCTGGTCCTGGCGCTGGCCAACTTGGGACTGGCCATGGCCCCCCTCGGCATTGACGGGGTGGTGAACCGGCGGGACCTCGAGGCTGGGCCGCTGCTCTTCCGCCGGGTGCTGCTGGCGACGACGACCATCGGGCTGGGATTCGGGTTGGTCGCGGTCTTGGCCTACCACACCTCCGCGACGATCACCGCCGTGATCTTCCTCTCCACCGTGGTCGGTGGGGCCCAGATGGTGGCCTCGGCCAAATTCCAGAGCGAGCAGCGGTTCGGTCTCTCACTCACGCTCCTTCAGAGCCCCAATCTGATCCTCCTGTTCGCCGCGCTGGTCACGGTGGCGGCGGGAGTGCGGGAGGCCTGGCCAGCCCTGGTGATCATGACCTTGGGTTGGTTTCCGGGGGCGATCTGGGGCTGGAGCATCCTGTTCCGCGAGCGCCATGCCAAGCCGCACCGTTCGGCGGAGTTTCCGTGGCACGAGGCGCTGTCCTTCGCCGGGCTGCAGGCCACCGGGCTGCTGCTGGTTCAACTCGAGCGGCTGGTCCTCCCCCACGTGCTGCCCCTCCGTGACCTCGCCACCTATGGCGTGCTCGCCGCGATCGCAGGCTCGCTGTTCCGAGTCCTCCAGATGAGTGTCGGATATACCCTGGTTCCCCGGCTGCGCGCCGCCAGCGACGTGGGGCAACGCCGCCGGCTGGTTGCCAAGGAGACCCGGTTGGTCGGCGTCGTCGTGCTGGCCGGCTCGGTCGCCATCTGGCTTTTCACGCCCGTCGTCGAGCGTTGGTTTCTAGGCGGGAAGTACCACCTGGCGGCCTCCCTGACGATCGCCGCCATAGTCAGCGGCGTCGCCAAAGTGTTCAACGCCTTCACCAGAGCCACCGCCTCGGCCCTGGCTACCCCGCGAGAGCTGTCGGCGGTCAACCTGCTGGGGTGGGTGTCGCTGGCGATTGGGCTGGCCGGCGCCATCGTCGGCGCGCGCTGGGGGCTGTCGGGGGTGATCTACGGCGTGACCCTGGGCTGGCTGGCCCGCTCGGCGTCAGCACTGTACGTCGTGGCTCCTCATCTGCGGCTCCCGGCAGCCGAGCCGGCGACAGCGCCTTAAGCAGCCAGGCCGGTCAAGGCGACGGCCTGTCACCTTTATCATCGGAGTGAACTTGGGAGCTGTCTACGGCATCCTGGGCGGAGCTGGGTTGGGGGAGTTGCAGGCGATGAGCGGGCGCCTCGCTCACCGTGGCGCCGAATCAGCGGAATGGTCGCCCGGGGCGGACCTCTGGCTCGGCGTGCGCGGCTCGGGTGCGGCCGTGCGAGGTCAGCTCGGCGGGGCACTGGTCTTCGACGGGGCGATCGACAACCGCGAGGAGCTCGCTCAGCGGCTGGGCCACGGGAACGATCGTGCCGAGCCCGCGGAGGATGGTCCGCTCGCCGGCGAGCTGTGGGCCGCGTTCGGCGAGAGCGGCCTGGCGGACATCGCTGGCCAGTTCGCGATGGCCCTGTGGGACGCCCCCAGCCGGCGACTCATACTCGCCCGCGACCGCGTGGGGTATGCGCCGCTCTACTTCGCGCGGGCGGGGGAGCGGCTGCTGTTTGCCAGCGAGTACAAGGCTCTGCTCGCCTTGGAGGGCGTCCCGGCCAAGCCCAACCGCGCCGCGCTGCAGGCCATTCACAACACCAAGTGGGTGCGTCCCGGCGTCACCTGCCTGGAGGGCATCCACCCGGTCGCCCCAGGCTCATGGATCGAGGTTCAGGACCACCGGATCGCGAGCCGGCGCTATTGGGACATCCCGGTGCGTGCGGCGGACCTGGACGACGCCGGTCACGCCGCCCGGCTGCGCGGCAGCTTTCTCGATACCCTGCGACGCCAGACCGAGCCATACGAGCGGATCGGGATCTCGCTGAGCGGAGGCCTGGACTCCGCGGTCGTCGCCGCCGGCGTGCGGGCGGTGGCGGGCTCGCGAGAGGTTCACACCTTCTCGGCTGGCTACGGGGCGGACGACAAGGAGTTGGTCAACGCCGAGGTGGTGGCCCGCGAGGTGGGAGCGATCCATCACCCCGTGGTGCTCGACCCCGACGATCTGCCGGCCCTGCTGCCCTGGATGGTGTGGCACCTGGAGGAGCCGATCGGCCGCGAGGATATCGCCTACCTCTTCGTGGCGGCGCGAGAGGCCTCGCGATACGTCGACCTCATCGTCACCGGGTTCGGGTTCGACGGCCTCTTCGCCGGCCTCCCCCGGCACCGGCTGGTAGACCTGGGCGTGAAATATCCGGCGCTGCGGGGCCCGCTCGAGGAATTCTTCGACTACACCTATCGCAGCGTGGAGCCCCGCACGCTGGCAGGACGGGCTCTCAAGACGGCGTATTTCCGAGGCAGGGAGTTTCCCGCCCCGCAGATCCTGGACACCCCGCCGCTTGCGCCATTCCCCGGGTTTCCACGGGGCGGAGACCAGCCGCTCACCAACTTTCTGAAGCGCGGCTTCCTGGTGCTGCCTTATCAACACCCGGTGGAGCGACTCTACGCCGGCGTGGGCGTGCGGATGAATGCCCAGCACACCAACCCCGACTTCCTCGCGACCGCGTTCGCCATTCCCGACCGGCTCAAGATCCGCGGCCGGACCCAGAAGTACATCCTGCGCCGTGCCTGCGAGGGACTGCTGCCGCCAGCGATCCTCGCGACCGGGAAGAGCTTCAACCGGCTCAAGCACGACACCCACATGTCGGACGTGCTCGACCGGCTCGCCGATGATCTGCTCTCCCCCCACGCGCTCGACCGCCGCGGGCTGTTCCAGCCCTCCTATGTCGCGAGGCTCCGGCAGCGCGCCAGCGGCCGGCCCTACAGCCAGGAGCGGGCCTATCGCCTCTGGTCGCTGCTGCTCACCGAGTTCTGGGCGCGGCAATTTCTCGACCAGCGAGGGGCCGCACCAAGGCACCCGCTCCCCCCGATGCGCTACCTCCCCGAGGCCGGCCCCGAACAAGCCAAAGGCCGCGCTGCTTCCTAGCCGCGGCCTCTTGGTATCTGCCCGTGGCCCTGCTACGCTGGCGAGACCTGCGCCAGGGCAGCCGAACCTTCCCTGAGGTACCCCTGCTCCCGGTACCAGCGCCCGGTGCGGCGCAAGCCTTCGTCCAGCTCGACCCGCGGGGCGTACCCCAGCTCCCGCTTGGCGCGGCTGATGTCGAACGCGCGATTCTGCCGATACCAGTCCACCCGCCGGGGAAAGATCGGCGGAGTGATGCCGAACGGCTTGCACAGCTTCTCGCAGATGTGCCCGGCGATGACCACCGGCATCACCGGATAGCGCGGAATGCGGACGTCGACGTCGAGGGCTCGGCCCACCGACTTGACGATCTCCTCGATGGGGTAGTGCCGCTCATCCGCGATGAGGTACTCACGCCCGTTGCCTACGCCCCGCGCAAGGCACAGCATGAACGCGTCGACCAAGTTGTCGATGTACAGCGGGTGATAGAGCGTCCTGCCGCTGCCGAACATGGGGAAGGTGCCGCGGGCGACATGCTTGAAGATCATGAAAAAGCGCTCGGGGTCACCGGGGCCGTAGATCGCCGCGGGGCGCAGAATCACCGTCTCCATCCGTCCGGCGCCGAGCTGCTTCACCAGCGGCTCTGCCTCGTACTTGGTGCGCTGGTAGTAATCGGCCGGTTGGATCGGCGCGTCTTCATTGGCCGGCGGACGGTCGACGTTGCCGTGAACGCCGCAAGTGCTGCAGTAGACGAACTTCCAGACTCCCGCCTTGATCGCGGCTTCCAGGACGATGCGGGTACCCTCGACGTTGACTTCGTCGTAGAAGGTGTTGGGCACATTGAGCTCGCGAAAAGCCGCGGCGAGATGGAACACGAACTCCACCCCTCGCATGCTGCGCTCCACGGCCTCGGGGTCGGTCACCGACCCTATGACGACCTCCGCCCCCAAGCCCCGTAGGGCATCACACTGCAGGCCGTCCTTGTAATCCAGGGCCACGACCTGGTGCCCGGATGCCCGAAGCCGCTTGACCAGCGCCGCACCCGTGAATCCGGTACCGCCCGTGACGAGAACCCGCATGCTGGCTCCTTAGTGGTTGCCATAACCGGCGCGCGCCAGCGCCCGTGAACGCCTATCTGATGGCTGGTTGGCCGAGGTCTTCTACAAGAACCATGCCTTTGATGTGCTTCCCGTGCCGCAAGTTGGGGCACGGCGTTGCCGATGCCATGACCTGGTGCGCCAGGGAGTGTTGAGGCAACGCGCCAAATGAACCTGCCGGGGCCCGGGTCAGGCTGGCCGCGGAGCTGACCTGGGCCGCGGCAAACAGCCAGAAGTGAGGGAAAGCCCGAGGCGGGGCGTCAGGTGAGTGGGGAGACGGCGGGATGTCCGTCAGGTGCAGATTTCGGCACTGGAGCCTACGCGAGCGTTTCGATGATGCGATCGAGCATGTGCCGGGCGTACCCGGCTGGAGCGGCCACGGCCACTGTCAGAATCGAGGCCCCTGACACCAAATACGATGCCACCACCGTGGGCGTATGAAGGCCAGCCCTTTCCGCCCAGCCAGATCCCCATCGACCGTGCATCAATACGCGCGTCTGGTGGGCCTGGCCCGACACACCCCACGCCTTGTACATCGCCTCCCGGCAGCTGAGCACGACGACCAGGGCCTCTCGAAATGAGGGTTGTGCCGCGCACCATGCCCGTTCGTGCGGCCGCAGCCACCGGGCCGCCGCGCGCCGGATGGACGCCTGATCGAGATGGCTGAAGGTGTGCCGCTCGGCGATATCGATTCCCACGCCAAGCAATGCGGGAGAGTGTTGGATGGCTGAGCCTGGTGGCGCTAGGTGCCGGCGTCGAGCCGCCGGCCGAGCGCTTCAATGATGGCGGTGAACGAGGTGAGCTCCCCGATCTCCTGATTGGAGAAGACCACTTCGAACTCGCTTTCGAGCTGCGACACCAGCATCAGATGGTTGAGCGAGGTCCACCCGCCGGTCGAATCGGCGGAGAATCCCGGCCCGATGCTGTCCGGCGGCACGTCGAGCACCTGGGCGAGCAGCTGGCGCACTCGCGAGGAAATGCGGGACTCGTCACCCATTACCGGCCTCCGTGATTGTCTGGCGCCGTTCCAGCCGGATGCCACCCAGCCGGCGTGATATAGGCGGGCCACTCCAGGCCCGGCGCGTCGAGAGACCGCAGCCACCGGCCTTCGGCATCTGCGTCGAACCCGTGGTTGGAAAGAAATGTCGATGCGACCTGGTTTCGGCCGGAGTCGATGAACTCGGCCGACAGGACCGAGACGCCGGCCCCACGGGCGTCCTCCGCGATGCGCACCAGCAGAGCGGTCTCGACCGACTTGCCAATTACCCGGCAACTGAGCAGAAAGGACTCGACGTGCCAGGCAGCAGCCGCCGGCTCGACGATGGCCACGGCCGTCAAGCCGAAATCCCCGAAGCGGTCGGCCACCCCCATGGTGTAGACCCGCCATGCGGCAGAGGCCACCTGCCGGCGAAGGGTCGCCTCGTCGTGGCGGCGGGTGGTGAGATTGAACTGATTGGTCTTGGCGAGGAGCTGCACCACCCGCGCCATGCTGCCCTCGTCGACCAGCCCGATGTGCACCCGCAGGCCGAGCCCGCGAAGGAAGTCCTCGAGCGAGTCGATCGAAGTGCGGTAGGTCTCCCGGGTGCGCGACTCCTGGTACTGCTGGGTACGTTGAAGATCTTCGGCCGTCTGCTGCAGCACCATGAGCGAGGGAAGCGAGCCGACCCAGTGCGCGTACATCGAGGGATCGGGCGGCAAGTCCGGGACGCGGAGCTCGGGGATCTGATCCTTGACCCAGGCGCGTTCGTGAGGGCTGTCATCGAGCAGGAGCATGTGATCGAGGCCGATGTTCAGCTCGCCGGCAAGCGAGCGGATGTTGCTGGCCTTGTCTTCCCAGTTGATCCGGAACGCGGCCAGCTGGGGCTCGCGAATCAGCATGCTGGGATGGTCCCGAAGCACGGCCAAGGCCTCCGACTCGTTGTTCTTGCTGCACAGCGCCAGCAGGATCCCTTGCCGCTGAAGGTTCAGCAGCTCGCGCTGGAAGTCGACAAATTCGCTGCCGGGCCAGTGGGGGCCGAGGGCGATGCCGGTGGGCCCTTCCTCGCCCAGTACCCCACCCCACAGCGTGTTGTCCAGGTCGAGCACGATACACTTCGTCGCCTTGCCCATCGCGGCCAGGGCGAAGCCCACATACCGCTCCGCGATGGCCGCCATCAGCGCGTCGGACCAGGTCAGGTGCCCGCGATAGTGCGTGCGCCAGTTGAACGCATGAGTGCGGCCGACCTGTCCAACGACGTCGGCGAGGGGAAACAGAAAGGTCTGATCGCGAAGCGACAGCCGCAGCCTCAGGTGCTTGTTGGCATGGGCGATCGTGTGCGCGAAGGTGCCCTTGCTCCGGAAGGCATTGACGCCTTCGGTGCTCCTGCGCGGCAGGACGAAGTCGTTCATCACGACGATACCGGAGCCGGCCCGCTCGAATGCGTCGAGGCCGGCGAACAGCGGCGTCAGCAGCCCGCCGACGACCGGCTCGCTCTTGAGCGGAGGTGTCTCGGCCCACCGCTGGTTCCACAGGACGTCGCCGTCGATGGCCAGGAAAGTGACGATCGGCCGAAACTGGTAGAGCCCCGACCCCGGATCGAGCAGTTCCGACAGGTAGAGACCGTAGGGGGCCAGGTAGGTATCGAGCCATAGCCCCGCTCGCGCCGCCTCGACCCGGAGGACGGGAAGGAAGGGGTCCAGGGTAAACGAACCCAGGATGGCCACCCGCGCCCGCAGGCGGTCGGGAATGGTCTCCCGTGGGATCCGGTCCAGCGCCCGGGCCGCCGCCTGATAGGCGGACCACGGCTGGCCCGGTTGGACAGCGGAGGCGAGGCGCTCCAACGCGGCGCTGTCGACTTGGCCCTCGAGGCTCATGTTGCCTATCGTCGGGTGAAGATGACCTTGGCCGGATTGCCCAGGACGATGCTGTTGGACGGCACCTTGCCGCTCACTACCGAGCCCGCGGAGACGATCACGTTGTCCCCCAGCTCGCACCCGTCCAGCACCACTGAATTGGCGCCCAGCCACACCCGGTCGCCGATGCGCACGCCGCGGTTGGTGGTCCCCTGTTCCTGCAGCGCGACATCCAGACGGTCGAAGCGGTAGCTGCCGGTCAGGATCGTGCAGTTCGGGCTGATGAGCACGTCGTCTCCAACGGTGAGCCCCGCGTGGCTCACGGTGATGAAGCAGCCGCTGGCGATGTGTACCCGCCTCCCCATGACGAAGCGGCCGCCGATCTTCACCTTGGCGAACGCCGAGATCACACAGCCCGGCCCCCACGAGGTGGAGCCGGCGAGATCGACCTCGGCTTTTCCGCTCACGAAAGCCCGGTGCTTCCAAAAATAATAGCCGCGCACGACGATCATCGGGGTGAGCACCCGACGGATCAGTTTTGCGGTTTTCGCCATGGAAGCACTCTCCCTGCGCGCTGGACTGCTGGGCTAAGGTCCCGCCGCGGCCAAAGGTGCTCGCCTGGCGGACGGAAGGACGCCCACCTGTGCCGCCTTTCGGCGGAAGGCGACGTCATGATCCACCGGCGAGCCCGTCTCGGCCTGCCACTGGTGCACCATCTCGTGCAGCAAGGTGTGCTCGACCTCGGTCCAGAGATGTCGGGCAATATGGCGGCGACTGATCGCGATCTCCAGCGCCCTGCCGGTCACCATGTCCACGCTCAGCTCGCCGAGCCGGGTTCGCATCCGGCCGGAAAGCCGGATCGGCACGCTGCCGAGAAGTCCCTCGAAATGCTCGCGGTTGAATCGCTCGTGGGCACCGTAGAGGCGGTGGAGCACCCTCAGGTCGCCGGGCCGGGGACGGTCGCGGCGGCCGGAACCTGGCGGCGGCGGCGCGTGGTCCTCCACCGGAAAAACGAGGAACTCGCATTCGGCTGCCCGGCGCTGTTCCCGGGGTAGACGTGGGTCGAGAAAGCGGACGATCGCCCGCAGGACCGCGTCGGGGGCGAAGGTGTAGCCCCGGTGGAGCCGAAGGACGCCGCGGGCGCTGAGACTGACCATGACGGTGCGGTTGGTGTGGGTCTCGACGCGGGTGCAGCTGCGGAGTCCGAGGAGGGCGAGGCGGAGGAGGAATTCCGCCGGCGCGTCTGCCTGCTTCACAATCCCTGGTCTCCCCCCGCCACGGAAACCGCTACCTTCGGCGGCCCCGCGCGTGCGAACGAATAGGTGTCGGAGGGCTGGAACTCACGGGTGGCGGGCTGCCAGCGGAAGTGCTGGATGTGCACCGCGCTGGGCTCGATGGTGACGAGATTGAACACCGACGGTCGTTTCCCCCTGACCCGGGCGCTATGCGTGCCCGAGGTGCTCACCGGAAGCGCGCCGCCGATCTGCCCCGCGCCCTCCTGGTGATCGTGCCCGCAGAGGATGACGTCGGCCCGGGTGGCGAGGAGCCGGCGGTGCGTCGATCGCCAGCGGGCGAGCCCCATGCGCCGCGACAAGGCACCCGGGAGCACGTTGTGGTGGAACACCAGTACTTTCGCGACGGCCGGCGGCGCCTTCGCGAAGATGCCGGTCACCCGGTCGGTCTCGCTGGCGGGAAGGTGACCCTTCACGGCGAGGTCGCGGATGTTCCAGGTCAGCGAGCCGAACGCCACGCCATAGCTGCTGAGCGCCCCGGCGAAGACGGCGCCGGGAATCTCGACGACCGGCCTCAGCTCGCGGAAATACCGGGAATACTTACGATACTTGCCCCGCTCCCCGAGGAGATCGAGGGGACTCTTCCACCACTCGATATCGTGATTGCCCGGCACGACGACCACCGGCGCGTGGGGCTTGATCCGGTTCACGAACGCATGCGCGGCCTGGAACTCGCCGTGCCGGGCTCGCTGGGAGAGATCGCCGGATATGACCGCGGCGTCGAGCCCGATGGTCGGGATGAATGTTTCCAGCGCCTCGATCTGCGCCAGATCGGCAAAGGCCCCGAAATGGAGATCCGACAGGTGGGCGATGACGATCCGGCCGGCGCTCATCTCACCAGACGATTCTGAGCCGATACGTCACCGCGGCCTCACCCCGCGCCGGCACCTTTACCCGGAAGCGTGTCCGGGTGGAGGAGAGCTTTTCCGCCGGCAGCGAGCTCGACAGTACGGCCCATTCACCGGCGCGCTCTTCGATCACGTCCACCGTCGCCACGCTGTCGGTGGCGTTCCGCACGGTCACGCGATAGTCCGCGA
>JACCRH010000229.1 GCA_013813675.1 Gemmatimonadales bacterium | reverse complement strand
TCCAGACTGAGTATTCGCTCTGGAGCCGGGAACCCGAGGACGAGATTCTTCCGCTGTGCCGCGAGCTCGGCATCGGGTTCGTCGCCTACTCTCCACTCGGCCGCGGGTTTCTCACCGGCCGGTTCCGCAGCCTCGACGACATACCCGCGGACGACTACCGCCGCAATTCGCCGAGGTTCCAGGGCGACAACTTTCAGAAGAATCTGGAGCTGGTGGACCGCCTGAACGACATCGCGAAGCGGAAGCAGGGCACCCCATCGCAACTCGCCCTCGCCTGGGTCCTGGCTCAGGGTGACGACATCGTCCCGATCTTCGGCACCAAGCGGCGCAAATACCTGGAGGAGAACATCCGCGCGCTGGAAATCGAGCTCACACCCGCCGATCTCGAGGAGCTGGACGAAGTGGCGCCCAAGGGCGTCGCGGCGGGCGAGCGATACAATGAGGCCGGGTTGCGGACGGTCAACGGCTGAGCTCACCGCAGCCAGTGGGGTGGAACGTGTCATCCTGAGCGAAGCGAAGGAGGCCATGACCGCACATGGCCTCCTTCGCTTCGCTCAGGATGACAAACCCCGCATCTCAAGCAATCGCGCCCGAGCCGGAGCGGCGTAGATCAGCTCGTAGGGTGAGCGTTGCGCGATGGAGCCGTACCAGCCGGCCGCCTCGACCAGGCGGCCGGCTTGGCGAAGCAGCTCGGCCTGCAGGAAGCGGCGCGAGGCCAGGGAGAAGAAGGGCGACGCTACGGTGAGCTGGAACCAGAGGCGCGGCCGGGATCGCTCCAGCATGGCCAGCGCCTGGCCCACCTTTCCCTCGGCCCGCGCGATGGTCGCCGCCAGCTCGGCGGAGAGACAGTCGGTGAGGCCGCCGTCGCCCGGCGCCATGTGCGACAGCGTGGCCGAGTGCGCTCCGGCGCCGGCGATGTCGTCCAGCCTGACGCAGATCAGGCCCAGCAGATACTCCCGGATGGTCGGGTGCAGCTCGTTATGCATCGCGAAGATCGGGAAGCTGCTCGGCGGCGCGGCCGCCGCGTCCCATGCCGCCAGCGCCTTCTGCACTTCTCGTAGCTCGGCGTGGTCCGCCGGGGTAAAGGACAGCGTGGCGAAGAGCCCGCGCATTTCCAGTCCCCAGACACCATCGAGCCGCTCGGCCTGGGCCAGCTCGGCCAGCGCCGAGTCCCGTCGTCCCCGGGCCAGCGCGAGGTGCGCCAACTGGATGTAACAGAGCGCCTGCAGCTCGGGGGAGCGCGGCACCTCGATGAACTGCCGCGCCAGCGTCTCCGCCCCGTCGAGGTTGCCGGAGTAGAGGGCCACGTCGGAAAAGGCGATCGCCACCGTGATGGCGCGAGCGGACTGGAGCTCGCGGCCGGCCGCCTCGATCCCCGCTTGGTCGTGTGCGGTGTGAGCCCGGAGCGCGCGCATGGCCAGCGCCTGGTCGCCGCCCGGGCTCACCCTCAGGATGCGGGCGACCAGGTCCAGCATCTCGTCTTTCCGTTCCTCGATCGCCGCGATCCGGGCCAGATGCACCAGCGCCCCCGCGTGGTCCGGCTGGAGCGCCACCACCCGCTCGAAGGGCTTTCGCGCCTCCGCCGCCGAGCGCCCGCGCATGGGATTGAGGTGAAAGAGCAGGTCCCCCAGGTGAAACCAGGCCTCCACGTCGTCGGGATAGGTCCCGGTGGTGGTGGTGTAGAGCGACTCAGCCTCGCCGATGGCGCCGTCGAGCCAGGCGCGCTGCGCGCTCAGCACCAGGTGGTCATGGGGCGAGAGGCGGGCGCGGTGCTCGTGGCTCCGGTCGGCGGACTCCCGGGCGAGTGAGGGCAGGGCACAACCCGCGGCGGCGGCGGCCAGCCGATAGTGCGCCAGCGCGAACGACGGGTCGGCCTCCACCGCCGCCTGGAACCGCTCCATGGCATCGAAGTAGCGCCCACTCCTCAGCTCCCGCTCTCCCTGGAGATAGGCTCGAAGCGCGTCGAGCGATCCCGTGGTCAGCGCGGCGATCCGCCCCAGTCTGGTGCCCGGGGCGAGCTTCTGGGATGCCAGGAGTTGCCGGGAGATCTCGTCCACCAGCTCGAACAGGTCGGTCTCACTCGAAGCGGAAGCGTGGGCGGCGGCCCCGGCGGCCGCGGCGGACCCGTCGCGGCGGTAGAGCGAAGCGGTTGCCTCCAGCCTGCCCCCGGCCTCCACGATGGAGCCGAGCAGATAGTGACCCGCTCTGAAGTGCTCCGCCACCGCCCGGCCCCCGGCGGGCCCGACCGTATCCGCGGTGCTCAGCCCGGTGCGCCGGAGGAAATGGAGCAACGCGCGCGGATCCACCGCCCGGATCGCGCCGGCGCCGTCCAGCTTGGTGGCCAACAGGTCCACCATCCCCTCGCCGAGATACCCGAACCGCGGGTCGCCCCGGACGGCGAACGGGAGCACGGCGATGGTGCCGGCCGCACCGGCCTCAGCGGATCCGGCGCGGGCGCGAATGCTCTCGGCCAGTGCCTGAGTCTCGGGCGCCGGCTCGAGCTCGAGCTCCTGGGCCATTCGGCGGGCGAAACTATCGTAGGCCTGCATCGCCGCCGGCCGGTCGCCGGCCCGGTCGAGCAGGGCGAGCAGCCGCCTGAGCGAGGACTCGTCGTCCGGCGTCAGCTCGAGCGCGCGTCGCGCCCACCGGGCCGCGTCGGCGGCTCGCCCCTCGCGCTCGGCGCGCTCCATGAGGAGCGCCGCGGCCGCGGAGCCCTGGCGGCGGAGCCGGTCCCGCTCCCGGTCCAGCCAGTCCTGGAAGTCGCTCGCGGCGCCTTCCACGTGGAGTCCGTCCAGGAACGGCCCGCGATAGAGTGCCATGGCGCGCTCGGGGTCGCCGCCCTGGAGGGACTGATCCAGGGCGGTGGCATCGCACCAGAGACCCTCCTCCGGCACGCCCACTTCTTCGTCCCCCCGCCCGGCGAGGATATCGGCTCCGAGTGCGCTGCGCAGGAAATGAAGCGAGCGTCGGAGGGCCGCGCGGGCGTGTCCCTCGTCGAGATCGGGCCAGAAGAGCGCGAGGAGCGAATCGCGCCGGTGAAAGCGGCGAGGTGGGTCGGCGGCGAGGTAAGCGAGAATTCCGAGCCGCTTCGGTTGTTGCAGCACGGTTCGCACCTCCCGGCCGTCAGTGGCCCGGAGGTCCAGTACGCCGAGGGTGTGCAGCTCGATCATCGGAATGAAGGAAGCTAACGCGGACCGCTTGGCCACGCGATTGATGGGCGGACATCGCTGGCCGGTTTTGGACAGAGGCACGGAGGCCACGGAGGGTACGGAGGGCATCACACGACTTCGTCCCTCAAGAATTTACCACGAAGGCACGAAGGGCACAAAGGACACAAACAAAAACAAAACAAAAACAATGTTGTTGGTGTTGCCTCCGGCGAGCCTTCGTGTTCTCGTGTCCTTCGTGCCTTCGTGCTGAATCTTTGAGAACGAAGCCGTGGGGTGCCCTCCGTGGCCTCCGTGCCTCTGTCAAAACCCAGCCAGCGATGCCGGCAGGCTGCTTCCAGAGCCCGCCGCGACTAACTTCGGGCCGTGGAAACCCCATCCTTGGCAGGCTCGTGACCTTCGACGCCATCGTCGTCGGCAGCGGATTCGGCGGAGCGATGGCGGCCCGGGTGCTGGTGCACGCCGGGTGGCGCGTGCTCCTCCTGGAGCGGGGCGGATGGGTGGCCCGAGGTCCGGAGAACTGGGCCCAGGCCAATGTCGGCGAGCTGACCGGCCACTATTGCCGCGAGG
>JACCRH010000221.1 GCA_013813675.1 Gemmatimonadales bacterium | reverse complement strand
CGTGGCGCGGTGGCACCAGCACGTGAACATCTGCCTGGCCCCGGTGGGCGGACAGCGTGGTCCCGAGCTCCGGCGAGCCGCGACGCCGGAAGCCTGTGCCAGGGCGGGCGGTCGGTTCCGCGCCGAGCCGGCACGCTACATGGTCCACGTGATGACCGATGCGGGCGACGATCTAGGACAGATCTTCCCTCAGGGCCAAGGACACCATCAGGGCGGGACGCCGTCGCCATGAAGCGTGAGAGCTTCCCCAATTCGCCGAACCTGCTTGCTCAGGGGGCCGCGGACGCCATGACGCTGTGCCTCGACTCGCTGCTCAACACCAAGATCAGCTCGGCGGCCAAGTACCAGCAGACCACCAGCGAGGCTGCGAGCTCGGTCACCATCATCACCGCCGAGGACATCCAGCGCTCCGGCTACGGCACCCTCCCCGAGGCACTCGCTGCCCGGGCCGGCGGATCGGCACGTCGATGAAGCCGCCCACCCACCGGATCGTCAGGGGCTCCTTCGCGTCGACAATCATCTCGTCGCTCACATCCTTCCCCGTGCCATAGTTGATCTGCGCATTCGGCTGCATCACGATGCTCAGGACCATGACCAGCCGGCTGCCGGCGTCGAACCGCCGGCTCGTCAGTCGCCCGCTCTCGAAATCGAGTCGCTCGCGCTTGCCGGGAGTCAGGAGCCGCCGGTGCACCCGGTCGCCCACGTGACTGGCGCGCGCCCAGTAATAGGAGAGCCGGACGTATTCGCCCTTGGGAGTCAGCTCGTACAGTTGGATGTTGAAGTCCAGGTCCTTCTTGTTGATGATCAGCTCCAGCCTCCCCGAGAACAGTCCGCTGAATTCGACCGGCTCGGCGAGCGGATCACTGACGAACATCAATCCATTCGAGACGTCGATAGCCGTATCCACGATGCCACCGCCGGGGACGCTACGGTCGATATCGCTGCGGTCGGCCAGGTCGACGGTCTGCGCGATGAACGTGTCTCGCGGCGGCTTCCGCAGCCTCAGCCGGTAGTCACCCTGGCTTGGCTCGAAGCTGAGATAGAACCGCAGCCGCTCCGGGCCCATGGCGGCCAGTGACGGTGCATGCCGCCAACGGTCTGCCCCCATCACCTGGTAGTTCACGCGCCGCGGAGTCCACCAGGTCGGCGCGGGTGAGCGCGAAGCTTTGCGCCGTCACCTGCGGAGCCGTGCCCAGCAGCAGCGCGGCAGGAAAATGTGCTGAGTCTCATCGGCGCACCGGTAGATCGACATAGCTGTCGTTGAGCCAGCGGATCTGGAGCGGCCCTGCGGCATCCGCGATGGTTTCGTCGCTGACGTCCTTTCCAGTGCCGTAGTTGATCTGCTGGCCGGATTGCTTGATCACGCCGAGCACCACGACGAGGCGGCTGCCCCGCCGCAGCTGCCGGCTGGTCAGGCGGCCACTGACGACCTTGAGGTGTTGGCGCTTGCCAGGCGCGAGCAGGCGGCGCCTGGTCCGATCCTCGGCGTAGCTGGCACGCGCCCAGTGGTAGGAGAGCTGGAAGTACTCCCCGGTCGCTAGGCGCTCGAACAAGGTGAGGCTGAAGTCGAAGTCCGCCTTGTTCGTGATGAAGCTGAGCCGCGCGGAGAACAGGCCGCTGACCTCGGTCGGTCTGGAGAGGACCTCGCCGACGAATTCGATGGCGTTTCCGATGCGTGGCGAGCGGGCGACGATGGTCCAGTCATCCAGTGCCTGGTCGATGATCTCGCCTCCGGCGGCCATGCGCGCCGCGTCCGTGCGGTCGGCCAGGTCCACCGTGTGCGCGATGACGGCGTCGCGGACCGGACGTGACGCCGTCAGGAGATACCCGGCGCCGGAGCGGTCGGCGCTCAGGTACAACCGCTCCCGCGCGTCTGCCATCGCCGCGATCGACGGCGCATGCCTCCACACATTGGCGCCCATCACCTGAAAGTTCACCTTGTCCCCGAGCAGCGCGGGCTTCGGTGCGCGCTTGAAGACATGGTCGAACCACTGATACCGCAGCTCCCCGATGTCGAGCTGAGCTGTCGGATCCAGCGGATACCCTCTGAGCGTATCCCTGGTGCCGCCGAGCGGTGTGATGGTCCCGCGCTGGCCCCCGACGTGATCGTAGGGGCCGATCACGAGGTAGTGCTCGGCGCCCGGGGCGTAGGCGTGGTGCTGCCTGAAGTAGTACAGCGCGCCGAGCTGGCCGCTGTCGTAGTAACCGGTAGTGGTGAGGACCGGGATCGTGATTCGGGCGAACTCCTCCTGGTACGGGATGGCTCGTTGCCAGTACCGGTCGTAGCTCGGATGGCGGAGCCACTGGTCAAAGATGGGATTGGCTGCGCCGTCGATCAGGTCGAGGTCGCGATAGGCTCGGCCACTGACGTACCACTCGTGATTCAGTCGCTGCCAGCGGGCGGAGTCGAAGTAGGTCGCGGTGTCGAGGCCCTTCCCGTTGGTGGTGTAGAACGGCCAGGGATAGGCGTAGTTCATGAACACGTTGCCGTCCATCGGGAAGTCGATCCCCGGGGCGAACGTCACCGAGGGCATCATCGCCTTGAGGGCCGGCGGGAGGTGCTTGGCGGCCGCCCACTGGGTGAATCCTTCGTAGCTGCCCCCGTAGGTGCCGACTCGGCCATCGCTCCATGGCTGCCGGCTGATCCAGTCGATGACCGCGGACGCGTCGGCGCCGTCGTGCTCGATCGCCACCGGGTGGTCGGGGCTGCAGCCTTTGCCCCGTGTGAGCGCCCCGACCCCAGCGTATCCGTGTGAGGCCGAGCGGCGTGACTCCCGCATGTTGGAGCCGCTGTCCGCATAGATGGTGAAGTTGAGCAGGGCGGGGAGGGGGCCCGGACTCGCTCGTGGCCGGACTACCAGCACGCAGATCGTGGCTCCATCGGGCGTGCGCACCGCGATATCCCTCTGGATCAGATAGCGCCGCGCGTCGTCCTCGGCCTGCAGGCGTGGAACGAGCGGTTGAACCCTCTGGTAGGCCTGGACCGCCACGAATCGCCGGATCAGATCGACTGCTTCTGCCCGCGTGATGGAGCGCTTGGCTCTAGTGCTATCGAGAGCGCTTTGCCAGAGACGCTCGAGCCGCCGGAGAGGGGCCCCGAAGACCCAGAGGACCTGATGGGCCGCGATCCGATCATCCAGTGAGTCCACGATAGAGTGGTACGACCGCTTCACGGCCTCATCCAGCGAGGCGTGGCCGGGAGGCGGGTTTGCCAGTGCTCTAGCGTACACCTCGTAGGGAATGGTGGATGCCGCCCGTGCCGGGGCGGTGACCTGCCGCAGCTGCCGCAGCGCGCGCAGGGTAGTGCTGGCCTCACGGTAGCGCCCCGAGGCGATCTCCAGGTGGAAGCGGTTCTCGAGTTGGGTCTCGACCGCGGTATCGCGGGAGGTGGAGAGCACTCGGTCCGCCAGCTCTCGAATTCCGGTGGCGAGGGCGGAATCGCTTCCCGGTCGGCCGGCGGCGAAGTCGAACTGCTGGGCCGAGAGGGTCGGCGTTACCAGCAGGGCCGCGAGCAGGGCGCAGCGGAGGCCTCGGGCGCAGTGGAGCGGCATGGGGATAGCATACGACACTAGTAAAAAAGTGTCAACCTTTTTACCTTTGAGACCATGACCCGCCCCTATGTGGTGACTTCTTTGAAGCAACTGCTCGCGATCGCCCGGTCGGGCCGCGAGGACATCATCGACGCGCTGGCCCTGCTGGGGCCCTCCACCGTCACTGAGCTGGCCCGTTTCATCGGGCGGTCACGGCACGCGCTCTACTACCACGTGCGGGCGCTTCGCGCCTGCGGCTTGCTGATCGAAACCCGTCCCTCGGGGAAGGGGAAGAGGGAAGCGGCTCGCTATGACCTGCCGGGCCGACCCCTCTCCGTTCGCTACGATCTCACCACGGAGCGCGCCAGGCGGGCGGTCATCGCGCTGGGCTGTACTCGACTGCGGAGCGCGGCCCGAGGCTTCGTCCGTGCGGCGCGTCCCGATGGGGCCACCGTCGACGGCCCCCGGAGAAATCTCTGGGTCGCTCGCTGGAAGGGATGGCTGTCCGACCGGGAGCTCGAGGAGGCCAACCGGCACCTCGCCCGGTTGATCACGCTGCTGCGGAGCGAGGCCGGCGCCCCCGGCGCCCGCCGAAGGCCGCATGAGTTCACCTTCGCGATCGCGCCGATCCTGCCGAAGGGGCGCAGGCGCGCGCGGACGCCGTAACTGAGAGTTCGGGCGGGAGCTACCGTCGAA
>JACCRH010000216.1 GCA_013813675.1 Gemmatimonadales bacterium | reverse complement strand
CTTGCTGTCGTTATGTTGGGTCGGAGACCACGGAGCGCCCTCCCGGTCACGGCAAACCCCGGACCGCGGGGGGCTTTCGCGGAACCTCTTGAGCGTGGCGAGGTTAGAAATCGACCCCGTGGCCGATTGCCACGCCCCTTGTCCTCGGCCACAGACAGAAACATGTTTCTCACCTCGCGTCGGGCTGCCCTGGCCGGGCTCCTGCTCATCGCCGCGGTCTGTGTCCGGCTCGGCTTCTGGCAGGTGGGACGACTCTCCGAGCGGCGCGCCGCGAATGCCGCCGCCGAGGATATGCGCGCCCGTCCCACCCTCGACCTGGGGGTGGGGGCCGGGCGGACCGCGGCGGAGTTGAACGGGCGCTGGGTCGAGGCCCGGGGGGTGTACGACCGAAATCACGAGGTCGTGATCCGGGGCCAGGCATTCGGGGGCACGCCGGGGGTACACCTCGCTACGCCCTTGCGACTGGAGGGGAGCGGGGCGGCGGTCATGGTGCTGAGGGGGTTCGTGCCCGCGCCGGATGCGGTGCGGGCAAACACCGGCGCGCTGGTGGAGCCGGGCACGGTGCGCATTCGAGGACTGGCGGAGCCGGTCGGGGTCGGAAACGGTAACCCGATCGAGCACGCCGGCCGGACGACATGGGCGAGGCTCGATCTGGAGGCCCTCCGCGAACGGGTGCCCTACCCGCTGCTGCCGGTGGTGGTCCGCCAGGCCCCGGACTCGTCACTTCCCCGCTCACCGCGACGGCTCCCGCCTCCGGTGCTGGACGATGGACCGCATCTGGGCTACGCGATCCAGTGGTTTCTGTTTGCCGGGATGGCGGTCGCCTTCGCGGTATTGGTGGTGGGCCAGGCAGGGAAAGGCGCCAGGCAAGCCGCGGCGAAAGGTCCACCGCCTATGTCATCCTGAGCGCAGCGAAGGAGCCCAACTCCGGGCATGGCCTCCTTCGCTGCGCTCAGGATGACACGGGCGTGCGCTCAGGATGACACAGCCGCTTCGCTCAGGATGACACGGCAGCGGGTTGCTGGTCGAGCTGTTCGATCGTCCGGGTTGACGGCTGTCGCTCCCGCCGCAGCCGCGCCGCGGTGGATTCCGCGGCGCGCAGCACGCGAAGGATGTTCCGCCCGGCCAGCTTCCGCAGATCCTCGTCGCTCCAGCCCCGCCGGACCAGCTCGGCAAAGAGCTGAGGAAACGTGGCGGCGTCCTCCAGTCCCACCGGCGTGTGCTCGATCCCGTCGAAGTCGCTGCCGATGCCGACGTGATCCGGCCCGGCCAGCTTGCGCACGTGGTCGATGTGGTCGGCCACTTGGGCAAGCGTCGCCTGGGGTCGAGGATGCGCACCGCTCCACTCCTCCATCAACCGCATCCGTTCCACGCTGTCACTGGTCTGCGCTTCGACCCGTTGCAGCTCTACCCGCTCCTGTGCCTCCCAGTCCGCCACCTCCTGGGAGACGAAGGCGGGCACGAAGGTCACCATCACTACGCCGCCGTTCCTGGGCAGCCGCTTGAGGATCGAGTCCGGCACGTTGCGCACGTGCTCGGTGAGCGCGCGGGCGGAGGAGTGCGAGAAGATCACCGGCGCCGCGGCGAGGTCGAGCGCGTCGCTCATCACCCCCGGTGATACATGGGACAGGTCCACCAGCATGCCCAGACGGTTCATCTCCCGCACCACTTCGCGCCCGAACTCAGTAAGGCCGCCGTGCCGTGCGGAATCCAGGGCGGCGTCGGCCCAGTCGAGGGTGACGTTATGGGTCAGGGTGAGATACCGCGCGCCGAGGTCGTAGTATACCCGCAGGGCGCCGAGCGAATTCTCCAGGACGTGGCCGCCCTCCATGCCCAGCAGCGAGGCGATCCGCCCCCGCTTGAACTCGCGTTCGATGTCCTTGGCGGTCAGGGCCAGGGTGAGCCGCTCGGGATACCGGGCGATGGTGCGGCGGGCGATATCGAATTGTTCGAGCTGCACCTTGGCATAGCCGGTGTCCTTCATTTCGCCGGGTACGTAGATCGACCAGAACTGCGCCCCCACCAGTCCCGCCTTCATCCGCTCGAAGTCGGTGTGTCCCGGCGTCCGGCCGCGGAGATCGTAGGCCGCGACGTCGCGCGGCGCGGTCTTGGAGTTCCGGATCTCCCACGGCAGATCGTTGTGTCCGTCGATCAGCGGTACGGACCGGAGCACCTTCCGCGCCCGTTCGAGCGCGGGATCACTCTGGGCGTTCGCCGAGCCACTTGCAGTCAAGGCCAGAAGGAGGAGCAGGACACCGGGACGGCGAACCGGAGGCATGGGCAGGCTCGGGATTGGAAAATGGAACGACAGGATCAGGCGGACCGATGGATGCTCACCAGCTCGGGCCGCAGGAGGAACTCGGGACAGATGGTGCGGTCGTACTCGTACGGCCCGCCGGTTTCGGCGTCGGTCCAGGGAAAGCCGCGACAGACGGCCGGATAGTACGACTGTGCGTGGATGGTGCAGACGTTGTCCCGGAGGAAGATGCAACGCCCCCCGCGCACACGGGTGCGCCACTCGCCCCACCGCGTGCGATACACGGCCGCGGCGCCGTGGACGGCGGAGATGGCGACCGCTTCGTCGTCACTCAAGGTGACGCCGTAGGCGCAGCAGGCGGATCGGTGGGGGCAGGGATAGCAGGGGAGCGCCGGGAATTCGCGCATGGGAGAACATAGCCGAAACCCTCCCCACTCGGCAGGCCCGACTCAAGCCGGGATGAGCCGCAGGGTCACGATCTCGTGGGGACCGGCGGTGAAGCGGAGCGACGCACCGTCGACGACGAGCGGCTGAGGCTGCCGCTCGTCGGCCCGAACTCTCGCGGCCGCGGCAAGCGGCGCTCCGACCTCGAGGCGGCCCGTCACCTCAACGCCGGTGGCATTGTAGCACCGGAGCACGATGCCCTCACCTTCGACGGCGGGCTTGAGCGAGGAGAACACCAGCCCGTCGCCTTCGAGCCGCAGATCCGTGGCCGGCAGCTCCAGCGCCGTGGCCTGCCGCAGCCAGATGGCGCGCGGGGGCAAGAACGCGTCCTCCCAGAGACGCGAGAGCTGCGCGCCGCGCTCGGCATCCAGGGCGGCCAATGGGGCCAGCGCCAGTTGCAGCCGCTCCCGCCCGATGCATTGAGCCCCGGGCGTCGCCGTGGGCCAGCCGGCGTGGCCGGGCCGGGTCGGGAGATCGTGCCGGGATAGCTGGCCCACACAGCGAAGCAGAGTGACCACGAGGTCACCGGCAGGGTCGTGTTCGTACTCGAAGAAACCGGGGGCGAATACCGCGAGCCCACCCCCGCCGCCGATGCATGCCACGAAGCGATGGGCCGGAGCCGTAGCGACCGGCGTCTCGCGGGGATAGCGCCGGGAAGTTGCCCGAGGGGCCGCCCGGCGAACCGGTCCGAAAGGCCCGCCTGCCACGACGCCGGATGCCGTCCGTCCGGTCGGCACGCGCAGCCGAAGCCGGTGATCGCGCGCGTGATTGTCCAGCTCGAGAGTGCAGCGGAGGATAGGGCTTCCCGCGTGCACGGTCAGAACCATCCGCGCCCGTACCTGGTTTGAGCGCAGAGTAGCGCGAGCCTCCAGCGCGCCCACCAGAGGCCCCGCGGCCAGCGGCCGGATCGAGGTCCACACCGCCGCCTGTACCCGTTCGTCGCCCGCCGGTGCGAAGCTGTAGGTGTCGCCGGCGTCGCCTTCGATCTCCAGAGCGAGCAGACCGTCGTAGCGCGCCCCCGTCCGGTGATCCGTCAGCTCGACCAGGCCGCCCGCGGAGACCACCACTTCGATCAGGCCGTTGTGGAGCCGGCGTGGGCCGGCGCTTACGGCGGATTCCGAACGCTCCGGCGACTGCCGCGAGGCGAACCCGAAACCGCCAAGCGGGGGAGCCGCAAGCGCCACGCGGACGACTTCGACTTCGTCCTGGTCGGGGTAATGTCGCACCGCATCCAGCCGCTCGCTCTCCCGCCGGCGACCGAGTACCTGATGCGGGATCCCGTCGAGCGCCGCGGCAATTTCGATGTCGGAGGGCGGGCCGGAACGCCGGGGCAACCTGTGGCCGGGTGGCCCGATGAGGACGTCACTGCGAAACCAGCTGAGGTCGGCGACCACGACGGCCGAGCGCCGCCGGGGCACCGGGTTGTAGAAGACGAGCCGAGGCGCGGCGCGGTCGGGATGTTCGCGCGCGGCGTCGGGATCGTTGCCGGTCAGCGCGTCGAACGCGGCGCGGGCGAGCTCGCCCGACATCGTGAGCGCGTCGCCGAGCCGCGCGGACACCCGTTCCGCCACCCCGTCGGAGGTGCACCCCGCGATCGAGTCGTGGAACTGGGAGCGGAGCAGCGTGCGCCATGCGTGATCCAGCAGCGGCCGCGGATCCTGGCCTCGATGCCAGCGCGCGAGGGCGACCAGCGGCTCGGCCAGCCGCTCCAGGCTCAGCTCGGCCTCGCTGTGGAGGCGTTTGAGCGGGGCGCGCGCGGCGTGCACGCCCTGAAGGGTCCAGGTGTATCCGTACGACCAGCGCAACTCGCCTTCGAGCTCGGGCAGGACCGGCTGCTGGTCCGCCACCGCATCGAAGTAGTCCTCGAGACGGGACACGCGGACGTCGGCATCGGTCTCGATGTCGGCGAGAAGTTCCCGCAACCGCTCGATGCCGGGATGAGGCGCGTGATGATCCGCGCCCACCAGCACGGCGACGTGCGGAGTCCTCGCCCGCGGCACCAGCTGGGTTTTCAGTGCCCTCCAGGCCACCCCGAGACGGCCGGGATCCGCCGGGAGCGACGCACCGACCTCATAGCCGTCGGGCGAGAGATGGTGGAGCAACACCTCGCGTCCATCCGGCGCCCGCCAGCGGTAGAGGTCCCCATCCTGGCCCGGCTCGCCACCGAGACCTCGCCACAGAACGCCGTAGCGGATCCCGAACTCCGCCGCGAGTGCCGGCCAGACCGCGGGGTGTCCGAAGGCGTCGGGCGAGTAGAGCACGTCGAGCCGGCGGCCCAGCTGCTCGGCGGCGGCGCGGCCGGCGAGCAGATTGCGCAGCAGCGATTCGCCGGAGGGAATCAGCTCATCGGCGAGAACGTACCACGGCCCCACCTGCAGCCGGCCAGCGGCGATCAGCGCGCGAGCCCTCTCCTCCATCTCCGGCCGGACGGCCAGGTAGTCCTCCAGCAGCACCGTCTGGCCGTCCAGCACGAACCCGCGAAATCCCGGCTCGGCTTCCAATCGGCCCAGGAGGTCGTCGAGTGCGGGAACCAGCCGGCATGTGAAGGCGGCACGCGTGAGGTACCACTCCCGATCCCAATGAGTATGGGGAATGAGATGATAGGTTCGCGTCGCCATGCCCAGAAGCTAACCGTAGTTCTCGAATGGCTCGGTCAGCTGGCGCGCGTTGGTGGATTGGTTCTGGAACACGTGAACGATGCGGACGGTAGAGCCGAGGTTCTCGACCCGGCTCTCCACCAGCCGGAGATCGGGATCGTTTCCCAGGCCGAGCTGGTTGAGTCGCTCGGCTTCGGCACGGCAGATGTCGCCGGGGGTGGGACGGCTGGCGGGATAGGCGTCTTCGTGAAAGCGGATCAGAGCCTGCCAATGCTCATCGCCGGCGCGCTCCACGGCTTCGCGAACCTGCTCTCGCGTGAGCGACACGTCAGAGCGCGGGGTGGTGCCCCGAGTCTCGGAGTGGACGGATGGGATGGGTCTCGACGCGGCCGAGGTAACACACGCCGGCCAGGATCGCGAAACCCGCCACCAGCGGAAGGAAGCGCACGTTCTCGAAATGGTAACCCATCATGCCCAGGGCCCCGCCGAGCGTCAGGCAGGTCCTTCCAGCCCAGCGCTGCAGGTCCTGGCTCGGGAACATGGTCTCGCTCCTGACAGAGGGGACGACCCTATGATGGCGGGGAGGGGTCTGTCAGGCTGTACTGCAGGTCACGAGCCAGGGGTGACCCTTTTTCCTTACCGCGTCTTGAAGGCCCAACCGGCTATCCGGAGTGCGACTAACCCCAATGCGGTGTATCCCACGACTTCCCAATTGAGGTGGGAAAACCACACTTCTGCGGAGCGGGTGAGCGTCCCAAAGGCCGCCAGGGAGGTCCCGGCCACCAATACTGCGTATTCGACCATAGGTCCTCCGCAGGGTCAAGCTGGCGTCGCAACCACTTCCAGAACGCGGCGAGCCGCCGCGCCGAATCGGCCGGCGTCGAGCAGTGCTGCAATCGGCACGCCGGGCACCCGCATCCGCCCGTCGGCGGTCATGGTGAGCTTGATGACGTCGGCGTTGCGCCCGAACCAGCGGGCGCTGGGCTCCAGGTCGGAGGGATACACGAATCCCGGCATTGCCGCCGCGGCGAGGGCGGCCTGGGAGCCCAGGCCGGATTCCGGCATGGTCCCCGCCCATAGTCTGGCGCCGCACTCGCGGGCGACTCGGACGATGCGGCATACCTCCGAGAGCCCGCCCACCCGGTGCACCTTCACGTTCCAGACCAGCGGCCCGCCCAGCTCGGCGATCTGGCGGGCGGCTCGAGCGTCGCGCAGAGTCTCGTCCACACACACCTGGGTCTTCAAACGCTCGGCCAGGCGGGCGTGGCCGACCAACTCATCGGGATGGAGCGGCTGCTCGATGTAAAGCAGGCCCGCGTCATCCAGCGCGCACAGGGCCCGCTCGTGCTCCGGCCACTCGTAGCCGCCGTTGGCATCGACCGTGAGCGGCAGATCGGTGCCCGCCATCGCCTCGCGGGCGGCGCGGACCGGCACCTCATCCCAACCCGGTGCCACCTTGATCTTGACCCTGCGGTAGCCCGCGGCGACGGCGTCGCCGATCCACCGCTTGAGCGTGTCGGGGGAACGGTCCACCGGAATGCCAAGGGCGACGCCGCAGGGGACTGCATCGGCCGGCGGGGCGCCGAGCCGCTCGCCCAGCAAGGCGGCGAGCCCCGTGTTCCGCCGGTGCGCCTCGAGGTCCCAGGCGGCGGTCTCCATCGCGGCGCGCGCGAAGTTGTTGCCGCGCACCCCAGTGCGCAAGACCGCGTCCACCGCCTCGGGCGACTCCACCACGGTGCCCAGGATCCGGGGGATGAGCACGCGCTGGAGCATGAATCGCGCGCTGGCGGTGGTCTCCTCCGAATAAAATGGCAGCTCGAACGGGGGAGATTCGCCATAGCCGCGATGACCGTCCTCGTCGTGCAGGACCACGACCAGCGAGCGCCGCTCGTGCATCGTGCCGCCGGAGATGATGAAGGGCTCAACCAGCGGCAGCGTCAGATCGAACAACTCTATCCGGACGATCCGCATCAGGAGGCCGTCACATCGAGATACCGGAGCTCGCCGTCCCGGCGGTGGATCCGGCCCGCCTGCTCCAGGTCGAGGAGCCCGGCGATCAGGCCGCTCGACGGGTGGAACAGCAGTGCGTGCAGGGCGCGCTGGGTCCGCGAGCCCGCGGTGGCGGGGTACTCCGAGAGTGGGAGCTGAAAGAAAGTATGCAGCTGGACGCTCTCGCAGCCCAGCTTGGCGTACTCCAGAATCATGCGGCCCGAGGAGATATTTCCGGTTCCGCTCACCGGTGGGTGCTCCAGACGAGCCGTCTTCACCGCCTCGAGCGCGCGCAAGTTTCTGTCACTGAGATCGTATCCGCCGTAGGCGGTGCCGCGGACTTCCGACCAGAGCCGGTTGAAGCACACCAGGGCGTCCGCGCCGCGCGCCGCGCGCACCATGTCGAGTTGAAACGGCTCCCCGTGGCGAGCGTTCATGAGCTTGAGCGCCACCCGAACCGGAACCCCGCCCGAGCCCGCGCGGATCAAACGGGGCACTTCCCTGAGCCAGCGCAGAATCCGCTCCCGCTCATCCGCGAGCGCGTCGCCGGCGAGGGTCGGCGAGAAATCTTTCTCCAGTGGGAGAAAATCCCCGCCCCAGGCACCGGCCAGCCGCCCGGTCGTATGGCGGTATTCCCCCTCCCGAAAGTCTTCGTCCACCTTGGGCAGGTGGTACTTGGCCGAGGGGACCGCCACCATCCCACCGCCGCGGGTCATCTCTCCCGCGACCCGAACCAGCTCGAGATAGTCGTCGAACGAGCGGTCCCACCCCCTGCCCTGCCAGGTTACCGTCCACCCGTCGAGCCCGGACCCCGAGCGCACTTTCTCCACCCGCATGCGAGTCTCGTGAATCGCCCACGCCCCCATGGCGCGGGCGCCGGCGGCGTCTTCCGCGATCACCGTCTTCAGCACCACGAAGGCGAGGCCCGCCGCGCGGTCGGTCTCCAGCTGCTCCTGGTTGAGCGAGAGCTGTCCGGAGCCTTTGCCAATCGGATGCGGCAGGGTGAAGCCGAGGTACCGTGCGGTGAGATCGATCCGGTAGGACTCTCGCACGTGCCCGGCCAGGTCGGCCGGTAGCTCCTGGCGGAAGCGCTCGAAGTCACGCTCGAGGCGCGCGCGCATCGCTCACCACCTGTTCGACCGCCGACCGTTCGCTGTCGGGAAGCGGAGGCCCCCACGGGTCGTCGCAGGCTTCGCGGGGAAGGGCCCCGTCCGCGGCGGCGGCCCAGAGCATTCGTCGAACGTAGCCTTCCATGGGCTCGATGAACGTCGCCTGCGCCAGCCGGTCGCAGATCGCCGACAGGGCCACGAAGCGGTCCAGTTGCCGGTCCCGCCAGGCGTGAAGCAGCTCGGCCTGGGCGTCGGGCAGTGCCGCCCCCATGCCGACCAGCGCGGCGGTGGCGCCGGCCATCACGGAGTAGCCGAGAAAGCGATCCTCCCCGGTGACGAGAACCTTGCCGGGATGGCTTCGAAGCAGCGCGGCGAGGCGCTGGAAGGTCATGATCGAGTCGAGCGTGGCGACCTTGATCCCGACGACTTCGGGAAGGTCGAGGATCGCGTGGAGCGTGACGTCGTCGTAGGGAACGCCGCCCGCGGCCTGGTAGAGATAGAACGCGATGACCGGGAGCTCCCGGCCCAGCCGGCGGTGGTAGCCCACCGGGTCGTTCCGCTCGGGAAAGGCGAGGAGTGCATCGGCCCGTCCGCGGCGGGCCTCGATCGCCATGGTGATATCACGCGCCCCGGCGACCACCACCCGGTCGGGCAGCGCCTCCCGCCAGGTCTCCAGCACCTCGCGGCGCTGCTCCGCGCTCAGGTGGGGTCCGCGGCCGGTGTGCGCCCACACCGCGACGCCGGCCACCGGCTGCGCCGCCATCCACCGGGCGTAGTCGCGCTGAGCCGGGGCATCGAGCTCGTCTCCCCGAAACGGCACCGGCACGGCGGGAAGCAGACCCCACTCGATCCGGGAGGCCACCACGCTCGCCTGGGTCATCCTTTGCCCGCCGGGTCGCCTACCGCGGCCGCCGCGTTGCCCCCCTCGACCGCCGCGCGGTCGGCGGACGCGAGATCGAGGAGGTCGAGCTTGGCGACGGCGTTCTCGGGAATGCGCAGCGGCTGCCCGGTGCCGAAGACGAACCGCGCCGGCCCCACGGTGCGGAAGAGCGTCTCCAGGTGATCCTCGGGCGGCCCCCAGATCCAGGAGATGTCCCACCAGATTCTCCGCGCCTCGTCCGGCGTGGACCCGAAATGGACCTCCTCGATGAACGGCCGGTCGGCGTGGGTGACGAGGATATGCACGGCGGGATCGGCGCGCACCAGAGCCCGAACCGCGGCGGCCGGCAACTCGGCGGCGTGGTCGTTGGGATGCCGCTGCCTGCCGTCCTCCAGCCGCACCGCCAGCATCAGGAGGATTCCGGCCCCTCCGCAGGCGGAGGTCAGCGCGCGCATGGACGGACCCGACGCTCCGATACCGTAGTAGGTGGGGTCGCAGCGGATCGCGGGGGCTCTCCCGTCCACGGCGGACTGGACCACCCGCTCCCATCCGGTGACCTCCGGGTGAACCGCGAGCACGGGTCGGAGCCTGGGGTGCAGGCCGGCGGCCTCCACCAGCCACGCGTTACCCGCGGCGGGATCGCGCCAGAAGATTCCCGGGAGGTGGCTGACCCAGGCCTGGCCGATACCGGTGCGGTCCATGGCGGCGAGGAGCGCCGCGGGCGACGTGCCCGGCACCCGGCGGAAGGGGTAGGATCCCAGGAAGGCGTTGACGTCGGTGCGCATCAGTCGGAGGGGAAGGCGCCGCTGGGGAAGATCCGGGCGGCGTTGCGCCAGCGCACCCGCTCGAGATCGGCCGATGAGAGAATGCGCTCCAGATAGCGCAGCTTGGCCCAGCCGGTTTCGATCGTCAGGTCACATCCCCAGAGGAGCCGCTCCGCGCCGACCGCCTCGAGGCAGGTCTCGAGCATGCCGCCATCCACGCCGCTCCCCGAGAGATCCACCATCACGTTGGGAAGGCCGCGGATCGCGGGGAGTGACTGCAGCCAGTCTCCGCCGCCGCCGATGTGCGCCAGGATGAACGGCACCGACCGGTGACGTGCGGCGAGGCGGCCCAGCTCGAGGGCGTCGGAGGCTTCCTGCCCGGGATAGTCGCGCCGGCGGTGCTGCCAGATGTGCTGCAGGACGGGAACGCCACGCTCGGCCGCGAGACCACAGATCGGATCGAGCAGCGGATCGTCCGCCCGGCGGCTCGCGGCCAGCTTCACGCCGATCATCCCGCCGTCGAGACAGCGGCGGATCTCGCCGAGCGCGTGGTCGGTGTAGTTGGGATTGACCGCGACGTAGCCGCGGATGCGCTCGGGGTGTTCGCGCTGGAGCTGTAGCAGGTAGTCGTTTCCGTGGCGGCAGTCGTCGGGCGACGGAAAATAGATGGGCGAGGTCAGGCCCCAGCTTCCCAGGATGGAGGCGAGATGGATCGTGATCCCGACCCGTTCGCCGGCGCGCAGCCGGCTGGCATTGCGCTCGCGCCAGTCGGCGCGCGGCGTGCGGTCGTGGAGGAAATGCGCGTGAACGTCTATAAGCACGATTCGAATCTAATGTTCTGGTGATCATCCGTATTCATGGCATTGCCATCCTGAGCGAAGCGAAGGAGACCATATCGGCCTTCCTTCCCTTCGCTACGCTCAGGGTGACAATGCAGGCCCTGCCGCGACCGCGCTGTGCGCCTCGTCGAGGATCCCGAGCGTCCGGTCCACGATCGCTTCGTCATGGGCCAAGGACACGAAGTTGTACGCGCTCCGCTTGAACAGAAGCCCGCGGGCGGCACACGCCGTGGCGACCCGGCCCGAGACCGTCTCGTCCCGATACTCCAGGCTACACATCTCGGGCAGGCCGACGGCGCGGACCACGATCTCCGGGTGGGCCGCGGCCAGCGCCTGCAACCCCGCGAGCAGCCGCGTCCCCACCCGGGTCAGGTGTGCCGGCACCTGCAGCCGCACCATCGCCGCCAGCGTGGCCTGCGACGCCGCCAGCGAAACGAACTCGGTGGCGAGGGTCGAGGAGATCCAGGTGCGCGAGACCGCCTCCATGACGTCGGCGCGGCCGCCCACGGCGGCGAGCGGGAGCCCGTTGGCGATCGCCTTGCCGATCACCGCCAGGTCGGGCCGGATGCCGTAGCGCTCGCAGCCGCCGCCGATCGCGAGACGACACACCGTCTTGATCTCGTCGGCCACGAGCAGCGCGCCGGACCTCAGGGTCTCCTCCCGCAGCACCGCGAGCCACTGGGGGTCGGGCGGCTCCAGGATCACCGGCTCGAACACCACCGCGGCGAGGCTGTCGCCCGCGGAGCGGATCAGCTCGCGAGCAGCGGCCGCGTCGTTGAATGGGAGCTCGCGGTAGAGCGCCTGGCTCGCCGGCGGCGTGCCCCGTCCCTCCCCCGTCTGGCACCAGTCGAGCCAGCCGTGGTATCCGCACCCCAAGACCGTATCGCGCCCGGTGACGACTCGGGCCAGCCGCACCGCCGCGGCCATGGCTTCCGCGCCGGTCTTGAGAAAGCGGACCCGCTCCAGCCAGGGAATCAGCCGGCAGAGATCGGCGGCCAGCGCCTCCTCCAGCACCGGCGGAAGCGGACCGACCACGCCGAGCTGCGCCGCCTCGGCCACCGCGCGGGTGACCTCGGGGTGGCCATAACCCAGCGCCACCGAGCCCAGGCCCATGATGTAGTCCAGGTATTCCCGTCCCTCGCTGTCCCACACCACGCAGCCGGACGAGCGGGTCATGCGAAGTGGCGCGGCCTCGCCCTCTATCCCAAAGAGCGCCCCAGGGCGCTTGCTGCCGGTCGAGGTGAAGCCCGCGACCCGATCCATTCAGCGGAGCTCGAGCACGCCGAAGCTCGCCGGATCCTGCCGGTCGCCCCGCAAGTAGATCCAGCCGCCACCGCCGCTCCACACCAGTTGCCCCGACCGCCGCTCCCGGCCGGACTCGACGCGGTTCACCAGGAGATCGAAACCGATCTCGTCGCCCGGGCGGGGCGACCATTCCGGCAGCGTGACCGCCGCGGACAGGGTGTACCCGGTCTCGCTCGGCTGCCACCCGCCTCGCACCATCCCGGCGGCGCCGGACGTACCACTCGCCACCCGGACCCTGATCGTCCCGTCCGCGCCCGATGGCAGGAGAAGGAATCCGTAGACCGGTCGGTCGGGCGCGGTCCGGACGTAGAGTTGAATGCCGTCGGCATGGATGTCGTCGGGCTCGTTGTCGAGCAGCAGGGCCGGCGCGGACTCGCTCCGGAGCAGCAGCTCCGGCTTCCGCACATCTACCGCGACGTAGAGCGAGTCGCTGTCCCAGCCCATGGCCACGGCGGCCGAAAACTCGTCCGGGCCGGCGTAGGGCTCTTCGCTCCGGCGGTACTGGTCCTCGTGGTCGAGCGCCAGTGGCGCCGAGAAGTCGAAGCCGTCGAGCGTGCCGTCCAGCGGAGCCGGATCCACCACGCCGAAGGCGGGCGCAGTGACCGGTGTCCGCCGGTCGCGGTCGATGAGCGGCCGTGCGGCCGGCGCGGCCGGCGCCCGACGCAGTCCACGCAGCACGGCCTGGCCGGCCTCTCCGGTCACCTCCCAGCCGTCGCTGGTATTCACGTGGCGGTCGGTGCCAGCAGTGGTCTTCACCTCGATCACGTCACCGCTCCCGTGCCATCCGCGCACGAATGGCACCGCGTCCGCGGGCTCGACCACCGACACCAGACGGACGCCGGACCCGCGGGCCCGCTGCAGGTAGAACGTGGCCGGCTCGCCCGATCCGGGCAGCCCCGGGCCGGTCGCGCGCACGAGGTGTGCAGCGGGATCGAGAAGGAGCGAGAGCGTGGCGCCGTGCGGCGCGCTCCCGCGAAGCATCACCGCGCCATCCGCTACCGCCGGCACGAAGCGCTCGATGGCACTCAGGTATTCGTCCGCCCCAGGCTCGGGCTCCCACCGCCCCGCGCTCTGGATCTCGAGCGTCGCGGTCGGGTGCCAGGGCAGTTCCACCAGATGCTCCTCCGCCGCGGAGCACTCCAGAACGTCGAGCAGGTAGCGCGGTCCCGCGACGACCGTCCGGGTGAAGCGGTCGTAGACGCCCCGGGCCCAGGCCCACTCCCCCGACTCGCCGAACGCGGCGCACTCGGCGTCGCCCGGCGGTTGTGAGACTGCGTCGAGACGCGGCGCGTTGTGTGCCAGCGTCGAGCGGTACCAGAAGAGATCGCGCGACACGTAGGAGCCGGCCCCCGGATCGGGAAGCCAGTGCCGCCCGTTGGCGTGCAGCGTGAGATGCAGCCGGTCTGGATGGCCGTGACCACCGCCGTATCCGCCGCACTCGAGGCTGGCGTACCGGTGCCCGCGGCGAAGAATCGCGAGCCCCTGGCCCTCCAGCAGCGTGTTTCCCGGTTGCCACTCGCCACTGCCGGCGGCTAGCGCCGGCGCCATTTCCAGGAGAGCCCACCAGGAGAGATCCGATCGGGTGCGGGCTCGGCTGGGCGGCTGGGCGCCGGCCTCGTGGAGGTACGAGTCGAACCGCTCGGCCCGGGGAGGCGGCGAGGCGTAGAGCGCCCGGAGCCAGTCCCAGAGGTCGGAGTCATTGTCGCCCAAGCGCGCGAGGCCGACTTCCCAGAGCTCGAGATACATCGGCTGCGCCAGGGAGACGCCGTATCTGGAGTCCTTACGGGCCGGGAAGGTGAGATCCGGCAGCGCGGTCAGCGCCGGCGCGCGGAGAGCACCCTCCAGTCGCGCCGCCAGGCGAGGGTCGGCGAGGATGTCCACGCCCGCCTGCTTGGCCCAGCCCATCGCGAGGAGTTGTCCCCGCAAGGCGAAGAGGTGGTAGTTCTCGCCCTCATACCACATCCCGTCGTGGCCGAAGCCTCGCACCAGGTGCGCGATGGTGCCGGTTGGTCCCTCCACCGCCCGGCCGGCCAGCTCCGCATCTTCGAACCAGACCGCGATGGCCGCGAGGGCCGCGTTGTGCCAGGTCTGCCGGTTGGAGAATCCCTCGTCGAACTCGCCGATGAGATTCGCGGCCTCGTCAGCGACGGCGCTCACCCCTTCCTCCAACGCCGGATCCAGCAGGCCGGCCTCCCGCAGCATCCCAGCAGCGCCCAGGTAGTTGGTCACCCAGATCGATTCGAGATAGGTGGAGAAGAACAACCGGCTCGGCCCCAGCACGTTGTCGCGGTTGGGGTACCGCGTGTAGCGCTCGGCGTAGGCCGCCAGGATGTCGGCCGCGGCCGTGGCGGCATCTGCCCGTTCGGCCAGTACACCGAGCGCGGCGAGCTCCGCCCCCCGTTCCGCGAGCCAGAGGTGCTGCCACCGCGCCCATGCGCGGTCGTGCCGGGAGCCCGAGTGTTCCCGGCGGCAGGCCGGACAGCGATGCGAACTCGGGCGCCAGGGGTCGAACTCCAGTGGCGAGCCGTCGTCCGGGCACACCCCACCGTCGGCGGTGAGCTGCGCCTTTACCTCGGGTGGCTCGAGCGGACGCTCCAGCAGCGGCCCGGCCCGTACCGCCAGGCGGGTCAGCAGCGCGGACAGCTCGGCCGACTCCGTCACCACCCGCTTTCGCGACGCGAGCTGGTCCGCGCTCAGCACGGCCGCACACCGGTCGAGGACCAGCGCACCGGCAGGACCCGCATGCCCAGGCGACCCACTACTTCGCGCGCCGGCCCTGGTTCGTCGGGAGCGAGAAAGAACATCGAGCCGCCGGCCCCCGAGCCCGCGGCCTTGCCGCCGAGGGCGCCGGCATCGAGCATCTCGCGCTCGAGGCGCGCCATCTCGGGCGTACTCATGCCGGGGTCGAGCCGCTGTTGCAGCCGCCAGTTCTCGGTGAACAGCGCCCCAACCCGGGAGAGATCGGCGGCCCGCAGCGCTTCGGCCATGTCTTCGGCGACTCTCCGGAGCCCGTCGAGCGCGCCGGCGATGGCGGCCTCGCCCCGCTCGTAGGCCCGCATCACCCGTTCGATCGTGGTGCCAGAGAACCGCGACGCCCCGGTGTAGCAGAGCAGCATCCGGCGCTCCAGCTCAGCCGCGAACTCGGGATCGAGGACGAGCCGCTCGACCGATGCGTCGGGGTCGCGAAAGGTGAGACGGAGAAAGCCCCCGAAGGCCGCCGCGAACTGGTCCTGCCTCCCGCCGGGGATTCCCGCTTCGATGCCTTCCAGCCGGCAGGCGAGATCGGCGATCTCCCGCACCGAGGCGGGGCGGCCGGCGGCGGCGGCGAGTGCCGCCACCAGCGCGACGTCGATGGCCCCCGAGCTGCCCAGCCCGCTTCCCGGCGGCGCGTCCGACCGGGTGGTGAGGGCACAGGGCCCCGGATGAAGCAGCCTGAGGCCGGCGCGGAGCAGCGGGAGCGCGCCATCGCCGGCTAGCGCGCCCCTGCTCTCCAGCTCCAAGGCTTCCCCGAAATCCTGGGCGACGAGGATGTAGCCCGCATCGCGCGGCACCACCTCGGCGTAGGCGTGCAGTTGCACCGCGGCCGCCACCACCACTCCGCCCTCGCGGGCCGAGTAGGGCGGGACGTCGGTCCATCCGCCGGCAAAGTCGAGCCGTACCGGCGCCGCCGCGCTGAAGCGGGTCAAGGATTCACCGACCAGCGCTGGACGCTCGGCAGCTCGCCGCGAAGATCCATCTCCACGCCTTTCACCCGCCGGTTCGCTCCCTGCAGTCCACCTGCGTGATAGAGAAACACCACCGGCACCGAGTCGGCGAACAGCCGCTGCGCCGCCGCCGGATCGGCCGGCGCCTCGAGACCGGCGGTTTTCGCCAGCGAAGTGAGATAGCCCAGGCCGAGGTCGCCGGCGATGCCGAGCACGGCGGCGTCGAAGTCTCGCTCCGGCCCGTAGACCCTGGCGAGATAGGCCGAGAGCTCGAGCTGGCGGATGGTCACTTCGAACCCGGCCGCGGCAAGGCGGGCCTGCACCATCTGCTCCAGTGCGGCCTCGCCGCTTCCCACCGTCAAGAGCTCGAACCGGTGCCCCCGCCCGCGCCCGACCGGCTGGGTGACGGCCGCCGTTTCGGGCACCGGAAGATATCCGGGCACTCCCGGCGGCACCGGGCCGGTGGACGGGGAGCCAAAGCCGTAGAGGTACCCTTCGACGATCTCGCGCCGGTCGATCGCGCCATTGGCCGCCCGGCGCGCCGCGAGGTCGTCGAACGGGGGACGCCGGGTGTTGAGCACGATGCCGTAGGTGAGCAGCAGGGGAAAGCTCCGGACCTCGAGCGCGGGGTCCCGCCGGACGAAGGAGGCGTGGGCGGGTTGGATCCCGGCGAAATCGAGCTCGCCGGAGGTAAGCGCGGCGAGCTTGGTGGTCGGCTCGTCCACCACGACGACGATCAGCCGCTGGAGCCGCGGGGGCCCGCCCAGCGCTTGGGGAAAGGCGCTGTCGGCGGCGAAGACCCAGCGGCGGTTCGCCTCGTGGGTGACGAAACGGAACGGGCCGTTGCCCACCGGCCGCTCGTTCCACGCCGCCTGGCGGAGCCGGGCGGGGGGCACGGTATCGAGCAGGTGGGCGGGAAGGATCGCGAGGTCGGTGAGCACGTCGGGAAACCGGGCTTGCGGGCCGGCGAACCGCAGCACCACGCTGGAATCGTCCGGGGCGGCAACCGCCTCGAGCGAAGCGAGGTCGGCCAGCCGGGGATAGCCGGTCGCGGGCGCGCGCGCCCGGGTGATGGTCCATGCGACGTCGCGCGCCGTGGTGGGCGCGCCGTCGTGCCACCGCACGTCGGGCTGCAGCCGAAAGGTGAGCTGCCGGCGGTCCTCGCTCCAGCTCCAGCCGCGCGCCAGATAGGGCTGGGGGGTGAGAGCGCGGTCGTAACGCGCCAGGGTGGTGAGCAGGACGTAGCGTTGCACCTGCCGGGCGAGCGGATGCTGGGTGAGCAATGGATTGATGCTCTGCAGGTCCGCGCCGGAGGCGAAGAGCACCGTAGCGCCGCGCCGGGCGGCCTCCGGTTGGCAGGCCGGGAGCGACAGCGCGACGAGAAGCGCCGCAAGGGGGCGTCGAAGCACGCCGGAAGCTATC
>JACCRH010000209.1 GCA_013813675.1 Gemmatimonadales bacterium | reverse complement strand
TCGCGGCCTCACCCCACCGCCTCTGGCGCTCCATCACCACCGCGAAGTCGCTCAGCATCGCGCCATTGCCCGAGTAGATGCGGAAGCCGTTCCGCATCAGGCGCTCTCCCCGGGTCGAGTCTCCCGCAAGGTACGACAGCATCGCGGCGACCCAGTCGGCCCGGTAGGAACCCGGCGCGTCGGCGACCAGGCGGGGAAAGAATGTGGTGTCGTCCCGCCAGACCCGGGAGCGGGTATAGGTGCGGAGGGCGGCGGCAGCCAACACCAGGCTCAGTATCGCCACCGCCGCGCCGCGCCGACGTTGGTACGCGGTGCCCCAGACCCATCCCAACGCCAGGCAGGTGCCGACCGACGCCAGGTACAACGTCCGCTCGGCCAGCAGTACACCCGAGGGCACCAGCAGGTTGCTCACCACGAGGATCGCCGCCCCGGTCCAGGCGAGTCCGGCCGTGACCATGTAGGCCCGACGGCGAAGCACCACGGCCAGCGCCAAGCATCCGACGAGGAATACCAGGCCGAGCAGCGCGGGTGCGCCGAGCCGGCGGGAGACCGGGAGGAAATCGGGGGAGTACTCGGCTGAGAGCCTGGCCGGAAAGAGCAGCAGCCGGAGGTACTCGGCCACTACCGGGAGCATGATGGCGATGCGATCACCCACGCCGGTGTCTCGCAATCCCGGCGCGGGGGCGTCGCCGGCCAGCTCACCGACCACCGCGGTCCGCAACCAGAGCCAGCCGATCGACACGGCCAGCACCGCGCACCAGAGCGGCCAGGTCCGCGCCATCCGGTCGGCGTACCTCTCACCCACTGCCCGAGCCCGGGCCCAGTCCACCACGAGGAGAATTCCCGCCAAGGCGAACGCCGACTCCTTCGAGGCCAGCGCCAGGACGCTCGCCGCGATGGCGCCCGCGGCCGCCGCCCTTCGCCCGGCCGTCCCGCCGGCCTGCTCGGGGGCACGGTCGCCCGCGCGCAGGTAGAGCAGCGAGGCCGCCACCAGGAAGAGCGTCGCCAGGATCTCCCCCCGCCCCACCACGTTCGCCACCGCTTCCACATGGACCGGCTGCACCGCGAAGAGCAGGGCGGCGGCCAGCGCCGCGGGCACCGGCATCAGCCTCATGGCCAGCAGGCAGGCCAGCCCAGTGGCCACGGCATGGAGCAGGACGTTGACCAGGTGGAAGCCGAACGGCGCGCCCGGTCCGAGGGACCAGTTGGCGGCCAGCGTCAGGCTGGTGAAGGGGCGGTACAGTCCCCGAGGCCACCACGGGCTGGTGACGATCTCGGGCCAGTTGGCGATGCTGTGAAGCCGTGGGTTGGCGACGATGACCGAGAGGTCGTCGTAGACGAATTGATGGGACAACGTGTTGGTGTAGACGACGAACCCAACCAGCGCGGCCAGCGCCGGCGGCAGCAGCCGCCTCACGCCTTGACTTCCACCTGCTCCTCGTAGCGGCTGAGCTTGCGGTAGAGCGTCGAGGGATCGATCCCCAGCACCTCGGCGGCCCTGGTCTTGTTCCCGCCTTCGGCCTGGAGCACCCACATGATGTAGGCCCGCTCGATCACCTCGAGGGTCGGGTTGCGGTAGGACCGCTCGGCGACCAGGGGCTCCTTCCGCCGTTTGGTGATCCGCTCCGGCAGCGCCCCGGCCTCGATCAGGTTGCTGCGGCTGAGCACAACGGCGTGCTCCAGGGCGTTCTCCAGCTCCCTGACGTTGCCGGGCCATTCGTACACCATCACGGCATCGAGGGCATCCGAGGAGAGCGCCTTGGGCTCGCCGCCACCCTCCTGGGCCATCCCCTGGAGAAAGGCCTCGAGCAGGAGCAGCAGGTCGTCGCGCCGGTCGCGGAGCGGTGGCAGGTTGAGCGCGATCACATTCAGCCGGTAGAAGAGGTCGGAGCGGAAGTTGCCCCGTCGGATCTCCTCCTCCAGCTCCCGGTTGGTGGCCGCGATGATACGCACGTCGACCGGGATGGCCTCGGTGGCGCCCACCGGGATGGCTTCGCGCTCCTGAAGCACCCGGAGGAGCTTTACCTGCAGCGAGGGAGGCATCTCTCCTACCTCGTCCAGAAAAAAGCTGCCGCCCCGGGCGGCCGCGAAGAGTCCCTGCTTGTCGCGCACCGCACCGGTGAACGACCCCTTCACGTGGCCGAAGAGCTCGCTCTCCAGCAGGTTTTCCGGAAGCGCGCCGCAGTTGATCGAGAGGAAGGGTCCGTCCGCCCGGGTGGAGAGGTTGTGGATGTAGCGAGCCACGACCTCCTTGCCGGTGCCGCTCTCTCCCTGGATCAGCACGGTGGATTCGGTCGGTGCCACGTGCTCGGCCAGCTTGAGGAGCTCGAGGAATCGCTTCGACTTTCCGATCGGCCGGGTCACCGCCGTCTTGTCGCGGCGCCGGATCTCCTGCTTGAGCTGCTTGTTCTCCACCCGCACCGCGCGGAACTCGCAGGCTCGGCGCAGGATGGCCACCAGCTCGTCGTTGGAGAACGGCTTCTGGATGTAGTAGAAGGCGCCGGAGTTGACCGCGCTGATGGCGCTCTGGAGCGAGGCCTGCGCGGTCATCAGGATCACCGGCGTCATCGGGTCCTGCTCCCGGGCGGCGTTCAGGATATCGAGCCCGGAGACTTGCGGCATCCGGACGTCGGAGAGAATCAGGTCGTGCACCCCGGCCCGGATCTGCTCCAGCCCCGCCTTCCCCCCTTGGGCGGTGGTGACCTCGAACCCTTCGTTCCTGAGCAGGATCCTGAGAGTGTCCAGGATGCCCGACTCGTCGTCGACCACCAGGACCGAAGGCTTCTGGCTCATGCGGCGTCCTCCGCCAGCGTTCGGGCGGGTAAAAAGATGGTGAAGATGGTTCCTGTCGCCGGCCCGGATTCTACCAGGACGAGGCCCCGGTGCGCCTCGACCGCGCGCTGGACGATCGCCAGTCCGAGCCCGCTTCCGCCGGGCCGGCCCGAGACGAAGGGGTCGAAGAGCCGCTCCCGGATCTCGCCCGGAATACCGGGCCCGGTGTCGCGGACCTGGAGTCGCACGGCATGCTCCAGGTTGGTGCCATGGGGGATCTCCGCGGCGGAAACCGCGGCCACACTCACGGTGATCCTGATCGGACCCTGCGCGGCCTGCACGGCGTTGAGGACCAGGTTGGTGATGACCCGGTGCAGCAGGTCCTCATCGCCTTCCATGGTGGTGCGCCCGCCCTCGATCACGATCTCGGCGTCGGGGCGGCAGTCGGGATGGGCCCGGATCAGCCTGACCACCGCGGTGATTACCGAGTGCAGATCGATCGGTATCAACTGCGTCGCTCGCACCCGGGCGAAGTCCAAAAACTCGCTCAGCAGCCGGCTGAGCCGGTCGCTCTCCCGGACGATGAGTCCGGCGAGGAAGCGCTCGTCCTCGTCGGCATGGCGGGAGCGCGCGAGCTGCTCGACGGAGCTTCGTATCGAGGCCAGCGGATTGCGGATCTCGTGTGCCAGCGACGCGCTCAGCGCGGCCACCGACTCCAACCGCTCGGCGCGGGCATGGAGCTGCTGCACTTCCTTCAGGTCGGAGATGTCGGTGAAGATGGCGGTCACCGATGGCGCCTCCTGCGTCTCCTGACGGAATGTGGTGGTACTGAGCCCGATAGGGAAAGTCCGACCCCCCTGGTGGGACACCATCCCTTCGCCCCGGCTGATCTTGCGGCCGTTGCGGATCCCGGCCACCACCGCGGCCCACAGCTCGGACGAGCGGACCTTGAGCTGGTCCAGCACCGGCAGGGCGATCAGCGCTTCGCCCTCGAGGTCCAGCAGCCGCTCGGCGGTGGGGTTGATGAACGCCAGCCGGCCGAGCCCGTCCACCGTGAGGACCCCGGAGCGGATGTTCCGGAGAATGTCGTCGGCCTCGAGCCGGACCCGCTGCAGCTCGGTGGCGAGGGTCTCCTGCTCCATGCCCGCCTCGCGGAGGCGGTGGCCCAGCACGGCGACGATCGCGAACACCAGGTTGAACACGACCATCTGGGCCCAGAATGCCGCGTCGGGCGCTTCCGCCCGGGTCCACAGAGTATCGCCGAGGAAGAGCGCGGAGGCGAGGACGGCCGTGAGGGCGCCGGTCGTCGGCGGCATCAGGAGGGCGTAGGCCGCCACGACGAGGACGTAGAGCGCCGGGAAGGCCGACTGCGGCTGCCCCGCGAAGTGCACCACCGTGGTGACCACGCCCAGGTCCACCAGCGCTTGAACCAGCAGGAAAGTCTTCCCCGGCCGGCGGCGGCGCAGGTGCACGATGTAGAACCCGTACGCGGTGAACGTCAGGGCGATCACCACGGCGATGCTGACCAGGAACGATTCCTGAGGCCGCTCGGTCCACACCAGACCGGCGCCCATCAGGACGCCGACCGCCAGGATCAGGCGACCGATGAACAGCCAGGACAACAGCGTGCGCTGGTCGGGAAGCGAGCTGCGGCCGGCCCGCTGGTCGGATGGCATCGTACCTCGGTCGCTCGGACTGGACTTGGGGAGAGTCAGCCGAAGATAGAGAAGGGGGCGTATCATTACAATCCACATGCCTTGGTTCGTCTACCTCGC
>JACCRH010000173.1 GCA_013813675.1 Gemmatimonadales bacterium | reverse complement strand
CCGATGCAGATCAAGGTCGATTTTCTCTGCCGCGACTCCATTCTCGCCGCTCCGCTGGTGCTCGATCTGGCGCTGTTCTTCGACCTGGCGCAGCGGGCCGGCCTGAGCGGCATCCAGGAATGGCTTTCCTTCTATTTCAAGAGCCCTCAGGTCGCCCCGGGTCTGTACCCCGAGCACGATCTCTTCATCCAGCAGACCAAGCTCAAGAATACGCTGCGCTATCTGATGGGCGAGGAGCAGATCACTCACCTGGGGATCGAGTATTACCAGGATGATTGAGGGAGCGCGGGCCACCGGGTCGCTGACGAGTGTCATCCTGAGCGAAGCGAAGGAGCCGAAGCGACGCCATGGCTCCTTCGCTTCGCTCAGGATGACACTCTCCCAACTCGGATTTCTGACTGTCCCATGAAGTACTTCCACCGCACCCACGCCGCGCCGGCCACGGTGCTGGCGCTGGTGAGCGAATTCTTCGGCTCCCGGCTCACCCCGGTCGCGGAGGGCGCCCGCCAGCGGACGTTTTCCGGCGCCATCGGCCGGGTGAGTGTGACCGTGCAGGCCGAAGGCGGCCATTACACGCTGGTGACTGTCGAGACCGATCAGGTCGGCGAGAGCGAGGCCGACAAGCTGGCGAAGCGCTTCCTCACCATCGCGCACGCCGCGACCCATCCCACCCACCGTCCCATCGGCGCCTACTGAGGCGCTGTCCGTAAAGCCAGGAGACATTCGACGATGAAGCTGTCACGTCCAGCGTTCCGTTCCCTCATGTTGCTGCTGCTGTTGCTGGGGGCCTTCGCCCCGCTGGCCGTACCGGCCGCCGCCCAGGAGCCGGCGCAGGCCGCGGCGCCCGAGCACCGGCCCGGCGGGGAGGTGAACATCCGCCTGCCCGACCTGAACCAGGGTGATTTCCTCGGCTTCACCGGACACGAGATTCTCCTCTCCGGACTCCTGGTCTGCGTACTGGGCCTGCTCTTCGGGTTCTGGAGCTATACCCGGGTGAAGAATCTGCCGGTGCACCGCTCGATGGCCGAGATCTCGGACCTGATCTATGAGACGTGCAAGGCGTACATGATCCAGCAGGGCAAGCTGCTGCTGGTGCTGCTCGGCTTCATCGGCACGGTGATCGTGGTGTACTTCCTGCTCACCGGGTTGGAGCCGTCCAAGATCGCGATCATCCTCCTCTTCAGCGTGATCGGCATGGCGGGCAGCTACGGGGTCGCCTGGTTCGGCATCCGGATCAACACCTTCGCCAACTCCCGGACCGCCTTCGCGAGCCTCAGAGGAAAGGCTTGGCCGGTGAGCGACATCCCGCTCCGCGCGGGGATGAGCGTGGGGATGATGCTCATTTCGGTCGAGCTGCTGTTCATGCTCGCCATCCTGCTCTTCATTCCGGCCGACGTGGCGGGAGCCTGCTTCCTCGGCTTCGCCATCGGTGAGTCACTCGGCGCCGCGGCGCTCAGGATCGCGGGCGGCATCTTCACCAAGATCGCCGACATCGGTGCCGACCTCATGAAGGTCGTCTTCAAGATCAAGGAGGACGACGCGCGGAATCCGGGCGTGATCGCCGACTGCACCGGCGACAACGCGGGGGACTCGGTCGGCCCGACGGCGGACGGATTCGAGACCTACGGCGTCACCGGCGTCGCGCTGATCGTCTTCATCGTGCTCGCCGTGCCGGATACGACGGTCCAGGCGCAGTTGCTAGTCTGGATCTTCCTCATGCGCATCATGATGGTCCTCGCGTCCGGCTTCTCGTATCTCATCAGCAATGCCATGTCCCAGGCGCGGTACGGCAGCGTAATCCGATTCAACTTCGAGGCGCCGCTCACCCACCTGGTGTGGTTCACCTCGATCCTCTCGGTGGTGCTGACCTACCTCGTCTCTTACCTGATCGTGCCCGACCTCGGCGGGAACGGCGACCTGTGGTGGCAGCTCTCGAGCGTGATCACCTGCGGCACGCTCGCCGGGGCCATAATTCCGGAGATGGTGAAGGTCTTCACCAGCACCGATTCGCGGCACGTCCGCGAAGTGGTGGCCGCGTCCCGCGAGGGCGGCGCCTCACTCAACATCCTTTCCGGCCTGGTCGCCGGCAACTTCTCAGCCTACTGGCTCGGCATCGCGATCATGCTGCTGATGACGATCGCGTACGGGGTGAGCACCCTGGGGCTGGGTGAGATCATGCAGGCGCCGGCGATTTTCGCCTTCGGCCTGGTGGCCTTCGGATTCCTGGGGATGGGGCCGGTCACCATCGCGGTGGATAGCTACGGCCCGGTCACCGACAACGCCCAGTCGGTCTACGAGCTCTCGGTGATCGAGCAGATTCCCGGTGTGCAGCAGGAGATCAAGAAGCAGCACGGGTTCGACGTGAACTTCGAGACTGCCAAGGAGCTGCTGGAGGAGAACGACGGGGCGGGGAACACCTTCAAAGCCACCGCCAAGCCGGTGCTGATCGGCACAGCGGTAGTGGGCGCCACCACGATGATCTTCTCGATCATCATGGCGCTGACCCACGGTCTCACCAGTGGGATGGAGAACCTCTCGATCCTCCATCCCCCCTTCCTCCTCGGGCTCATCACCGGTGGCGCGGTGATCTACTGGTTCACCGGGGCCTCGATTCAGGCGGTGACCACCGGCGCCTATCGCGCGGTGGAGTTCATCAAGGCCAACATCCGGCTGGAGGGGGTCACCAAGGCCTCGGTGGAGGACAGCCGCAAGGTGGTCGAGATCTGCACCCAATACGCTCAGAAGGGAATGTTCAACATCTTCCTGGGAATCTTCTTCTCGACCCTCGCCTTTGCCTTCATCGAGCCGTTCTTCTTCATCGGCTACCTGATCTCGATCGCCATGTTCGGCCTGTTCCAGGCGATCTTCATGGCCAACGCGGGCGGGGCGTGGGACAACGCGAAGAAGATCGTGGAGACCGAGCTCAAGATGAAGGGAACCGAGCTGCACGACGCCTCGGTCGTCGGCGACACCGTCGGCGATCCGTTCAAGGACACGTCGTCGGTCGCGCTGAACCCGGTCATCAAGTTCACCACGCTGTTCGGCCTGCTCGCAGTCGAGCTGGGTGTCTACCTCGTCGCCGGAGGCAACGGACCTCTGTCCAAGGTGCTCGCGGTGGTGTTTTTCGCCGTGGCGATGTACTTCGTCTACCGGTCGTTCTACGGCATGCGGATTCAGGTGCAGGAGCAGGCAGTCGGCGCCCACCGGCCCTTGGCGGCGAAGGCCTGAGCCGACCGCCTCAACCCAATTCCCGGTCGTCGAGCGCCTCCAGTGTCGTCTGCTGGAGGCGCTCGGACGTTGCGGACTTCCGGTCGCGGCTCCGCTTGACTCCTCTTCCCCCCCGGTCGATTTTCCTGCCCGGGTCGAGGCACCCACAACCAGGATCCGCATGGCCGCCACATCCGCAACCGTTCCATCCCGCTCCGCCGCCGGCGGCCTCACCCGTGATCAACTCCTAGAGCTCTATTACTGGATGAGGCTTACCCGGTCGCTCGAGGAGCGGCTGGTGAACCTCTACCGGCAGACCAAAGTCGTGGGCGGACTGTTTCGCTCGCTGGGCCAGGAAGCATGCGCGGTGGGATCGGCCTACGCCCTCCGGCGTGAGGATGTGCTCTCGCCGCTGATCCGCAATCTCGGCTCGATGCTGGTGAAAGGGGCGACTCCGGTCGAGGTGCTCCGCCAGTACATGGCCAAAGGCGACTCCCCCACTCGTGGACGCGAGCTGAACATCCACTTCGGCGATGTCGAGGACCGAAACTTCGTCGGGCAGATCTCCCACCTGGGCGACATGGTCCCGGTCATGGCCGGGGTCACCCTGTCCTTCAAGATGCGGAAGCAGCCTCGGGTCGGCCTGGTCTACGTGGGCGACGGCGCCA
>JACCRH010000152.1 GCA_013813675.1 Gemmatimonadales bacterium | reverse complement strand
CTTCAGCGGTCGGCGTCGCGCGGGAGCCGGCCGACACGATGGCGCTGGCGGTGCGGGCCGACAGCTTCGACCTGGCCCTGTTTCAGGCCTTCCTGCCCGAGGAGACCGCGAGCGGGCTCACCGGTGGGCTGGCGGTGAACCTCCGAGTGGGCGGCACTCCGGACAAGCCGCGGGCCAGCGGCACGGTGGATCTGAGGGATATGGAAGTCGAGCTGCCGGCGCTCGGCGTGACCTACTCCGAGGGGCGGCTCGCGGGGCGACTGGACGGTGAGCGCTTCGCCATCGACACGCTCCGCGTCATCACCGGCGACAAGGAGGAGCTGTTCGCCAGCGGGGCCATCGGGCTCGAGCCGCTGGCGGACCCCGCAATCGACCTGACGGCCCGGCTCACTGATTTCCGGATCGCCAACTCCGCCACGCTGCGCTCGACCGCGAGCGGCGAGCTGCGGCTCGGGGGCACCGCTGCCAAGCCTACGCTGGCCGGTGATCTCAGCCTCGGCCGCACCGACGTCTTCGCGGGCGGGGAGACGGCCGCGGCGGTCGAGGATGTGAAGTTGACTCCGGCCGACCTCCAGCAGCTCGCCCAGCGGTTCGGGCCGAGCGCGACCGTCGGGGCCGATGAGGGGCCCGGCGTCGTGGATCGGTTCCGGATCGATCTCGACATTCGCTTCCCCCGGCAGGTCTGGGTCCGGAAGAAGGCGAGCCCGAGTCTCGACATCGAGTTGGCCGGCAGGATCAACGTGAAACAGGAGCCGGGCCAGGGCATGCGGTTCTTCGGCAAGGTGGAGCCCATACCGCGACGGGGGGAGATGAACCTCTACGGCAGGAAGTTCGAGCTGGTCGAGGGCAGCATCGAGCTGCAGGGGCCGGCGGAGGCGACCACGCTCGACGTGACCGCGCAGTACCAGGTGCCCACCCAGGGAGACGGGGACGCCGAGGAGGTGCTGATCAATGTCCAGGCGCGAGGGCGACCGGACAGTCTCGATCTGGACTTCAGCGCTGAGCCCTCGATGCCGGAGGACGACATCATTTCGTACATCATCACCGGCCGCCCCGCGTCGGACAATCCCCTGGCGGACCAGGGGGGCGGGGGCGGGGTGGATGCGTCGCAGATGGCGATCGGCCAGCTGGCGGGCAACCTGGGCGGCGCCGCCGGTGAGGAGCTCGGCTTCGACGTCTTCCAGATCCGGCAGGAACCCACCCGCGGCCTCACCCTCACGGCCGGCCGCTATCTCGCCTCGCGCTTGTTCGTAAGCCTTCAGCAGCCGCTCGGGATCGGCTCTTCCGCCGGCCAGCAGGCCGATGGGTCCACCGGCCCGGGCTTCGAGCTCGAGTATTCGCTCAGCCGGTGGCTTCGTACCACGCTGCGGGGGGGCAGCCTCCCGTCCGCCCTGCTGATGCGAGGGCGCTATGCGTTCTGACCGCTCCTGCGCCTGGGTGGCGCTGGCGGCGCTCGCGCTCGTGGCGGCGCCCCTCGCCGCGCAGGATGCGTTGAGCGGGGTGGGGCCGGGCACCCAGGTCAGCAAGATCCAGTTCCGCTTCCTGGGCGAGCACACCGTCCAGGAGAAGCACCTGCGTCCCCTCATCGCACTCACCGCGCGGGGCGGCCTCGTCGGCATCCGGCGGGCGCTGGGTTTCCTGCCATTCGTGAGTCCGGTAGGCGATCACCCCTTCCGCCCGGTGGAGCTCCAGCGCGACGTGGTGCGCATCCGGAACGTTCACCACAGAAACGGCTTCCTCGACGCCAAAGTGGATTACGATGTCAGCTACAAGGCGAAAGATGATCTGGTGGAGGTGACGTTCGTGATCGAGGAAGGGCCGCCGCTGCTGCTCCGGGGAGTTCGCTTTGTCGCAGCCGACAGCGACGCAGCGGCGCCCCCGCCGGCGCCGGCGGTCGCGCCCGCCCCGGAGATCGCGCCGGAAATCGCGCCCGCTTGGCAGGGCTTCACCGCCACCGAGGCGGAGTACCGGGGCCGGCTCGGCGAGAGCGAGCGTCGCGGTATCGCGGACCGGACGACCCGCTGGCTGCGGAACCGGGGCTATCCGTTCGCCGTGGCCGAGGCGGACGTCCTGGTGGATACGGCCGCCCACCGGGCCGACGTGATGGTGAGGGTGAGGCCGGGCCTCCGCGCCCGGATCCGGGAGATCGCCGTCCGTGGCAACGAGACCGTTCCGGCCAGGGAGCTGACCCGCCAGCTCCCGCTCGAGCCGGGAGATTGGTATGACGCCGCCCAGCTGGAAGGCGGCCGGGCGCGGCTTACCCAGCTTTCGATCGTCCGGCTCGCGCTGCTCAGCGTGCCACGCGAGAGCGCCGACGATTCCAGCGTGGTGGTCCAGCTGGGCGTGACCGAAAATCCGCCCCGGATCGTGCGTGGCGAGGCGGGAATCGCGTCGAGCGGCGGGCTCGTCAGCCGGGTTGATTGGACTCACCGAAGCTTCCTCGGCGGGGTGCGAAGCTTCACCGTCTCCGCCACCGCTCAGACCGGCCTGGTGGCCCTGGAGAGTCCGGCCGAGCGGCGCTATCGTCTGGCGGTCACCATCTTCCAGCCGTACGTGGGGAGCCGGTTCCTCTCGGCGGCGGGCGGACCGTTCGTGGAGTATCGCGACGATCTGAGGGACCGGTCGCAGGCGGTCGGCTTCGAGGGCACGCTGGTCTACGCGACGAGCCCGCTCCGGTCGCTGTCGCTGAGCTACGGTATCTCGCACCGGGAGATCCTCGACTTCGGATTCGGCGACGACCTCGCGCCGATCGACTATCTGCCGCTGCTCGGCCTGGCCGACTCGGCCTCGGTAGGCTCCCTCGGCACCATCGTCAACCGCAGCGCCCTGACCCTCGACGCCAGCTGGGGCAAGCTCGACGATTTCTCCGACCCCCGAAAGGGCTACGTGATCCGGCCGAGGGTATCGGTGACGCTGCCGGGGTTCAACACCTCCGAATACGTGCTCCTCGATCTGGGGGCGAGCGGGTTCCTCCCGTTGACCAACCGGATCGGCTTTACCGTGCGCGGCAGCGCTGGCCGCATCGTTCCCTTCGGCCGGAGCGTGCGGGACACGGACAGCGAATCGCCCTTCGTCTCCCTGCTGCGCCTCCGCGACGTGACCTTCAGTGCCGGAGGTACCCGCGACGTCCGCGGGTGGGGCAGTCAGCTGGTGGGACCCAAGCTCCCCGAAGTCCGGTTCCGCGACGAGGACGGCGTCTCTACTCCATTCGCGGAGCGCTACTCGCCGATCGGAGGGCTCGCCCGGGTGCAGACCAGCGCGGAGGTCCAGCTTCCATTGCCGGGCTTCGACGCGAAGTGGCAGACCTTTCTCTTCCTCGACGGCGCCAAAGTGTGGACCCCGGACGACCGCTTCTCGCTCGGCGCCGGTGAGCTGGATCAGGATCGATTTTTTCTGGGGACCGGCGCCGGGATCGGGTACGAGACCGTGGTGGGAGCGGTACAGGTGTCGCTGGGGTACAAGCTCAATCCGTCGGCTCTTGACGTACGGGACCCGGACGCGGTGCTTCAGGCGCTGCGGGAGGGCCGCTCGCTGGAGACGGTTCCGACCGATTCACGGCGCCGGCTGCAGCTTCACTTCTCGATCGGAGCGACGTTCTGATCGGGGCGGACGGCTTCGGCTCCTTCGCTTCGCTCAGGATGACAAGGAC
>JACCRH010000136.1 GCA_013813675.1 Gemmatimonadales bacterium | reverse complement strand
GGAACCGGTGCTCGCCGACCACCGGGACCGGTGTCAGGCGCTCGGTATCCTGGGTGCCGTCACCCAGCTGGCCGTCGTTGTTGGTGCCCCAGCAGTGGGCGCCGCCGTCCATGTCGACGGCGCAGGTGTAATCCTCGCCCGCGCTCACCTCGGCGAACAGCAGGTCCGGGCCCTTCACCCGACCGGGCCTGGTTCGCGAGCTCCTGGTCCCGTCGCCCAGCGCCCCCGAGGCGTTGGAGCCCCAGCAGAGGGCCCGGTCGGTGAACGTCACGCCGCAGGTGTGCCCGGCGCCGGCGCTCAGTTGGCGGAACCTCCGCTTGCTGGCAACCGCCACCGGCGTCGTGCTGCTGGTGGTGCTGCCGTCGCCCAGTTGGCCTTCGGCGTTCTCGCCCCAGCAGTAGGCTTGGTCGTCGGTCGTCAGGCCACAGGTGTGTGAGATCCCGGGGCTCACCGCGCGAAAGCGGAGTCCGCCCGAGACCGCTGCGGGCGCCGGGCGCTCAGTCGTCGTGCCATCGCCGAGCTGGCCGGCGAAGTTGTAGCCCCAGCAGTACGCCAGGTCGTCGGTGGTGACGCCGCAGGTGTGAGAGTCGTATGACGCCACCCGACGGAAGGTGAGCGCCGCGGCAGGGGCGGCCGCCGCGCCCGCCGGCTCGGCGATCTCGTCGAGGGAAGGAGCCTGGCTGTCTCCTCCGCATCCCGCGGCCGCTGCCAGGAGCAAGGAAAGGAGGGTCGAGGTGAGGTGAGATGATTGCAGTCTGGAATCGGACAAGGGGTGCGGCCGCACGGGAACACTCTCCATTTGACAAGCAGCCACCCTGCCCGACCACTGTCAGGGAATCTCAAGTGCTCGGGCTTGGTGGGGTGGATCTCAGGGGGTGCATAGGAGTGCAGCAGTTTGCGCGCCAGGGCAGTAAGCCCTCACCCGGTGAAGGCAACGTCCAGTCGGAGCGCGATGTAGCTCAGAGGATCTCGAAGAGCAGCGTGTGGCAAGTGGATCGGCCGCGACAGTATTGCGGCCACAGGTGCAGGCGAGCGTTGCGCGATGGGCGGCGCACTTGCGTGGAACAGCCATCGGCCACAAGTTCGCGGCGGATCCTCAACCGAGGCTTGAGAACCATGGAAAACACCACCATTCGTGAGGCACGGCTCCGGCCCCAGTACGCCTCGCTCTACCCCGCTCTCGAGCCGGGCACCTGGCAGCCAGCCACCGCCATCGGCCGGCAGCTCCTGCTCTGGCACCTGACCGCGCCGGCGCTGCCCGAGGGCGAGCGTCTCATGAGCGAGGAGCACTTCGAGTTCCGCGGCGGCACCCGGCGCGACAAGGCCGAGGCCGACGCCCGCACCCGGACGGCCGATTTGAATCGGACCTGAGGTCTATCGCACCTGCCGTCTGTCGAATAACCAGGCCGGCAGCAGACTTCGAGTTGACAGAGATGTCGGGTGGCGCACCATGCCCCGGTGTGTCACTAAGCGCAGCGAAGGAGGACAAGACGCCCCCTACCGCGCCACAGTCAACAGCTCGGGCGCGGGCTGTGAGTTGAGGTAGGCGTTGGGGTCGTGCACAATCGCCCCCTCCGGCAGGTACTGGTAGAGTGGTCCCAGATCCTGCCGGATCCGCTCCCGATAGAAAGTCGGGATCTCGTCGGTCTCCCGCTCGAAGAACGCCCGGAGCTCGCGGTCGGTGTCCAGCCGGCGGCGCATCTCCGTCTGATACTTGATCCGGCCGAACCCCTCAGTCGACACCGCGCGGACCACGTTCATCCATTTGGGGATCATGTTCTGGGTCGCCCCGATGCGGCGGCCGATCGCCTTCCAGGAGAACGAATACCGGGTCACGTCCACCAGGTGGTCGTAGAAATCCGGCCAACTGTAGTTCTTGGGCCGGACGTTCATCGCGTGGTTGTTGTTGAGGAAGTGGAACGGGAACGGCAGCACCCGGCCGGCGCGCTGGTACTCCAGATTGAGCGGGGCCGCGCGCCCGAAGGCCGAGAGCAGGGAGTAGGCCGGGAAGGCGCCCGGCGAAAGATCGATGAACTTCTTGGTCAGCTCGAACGGCTCCGGTCCCATGTCGCCGTCGAGACCCATCACGAAGTTGGTCTGAATGTAGGGGATGTAGCGGAGGATCATGTTGACGTGATCCGACACCTGCTGGACCTTGTCCATCCCGGTGCGCCGGGTCTTGGACTTGTTCCCCAGGTCGTACCACGACTCGATCCCCGGTAGAATCGCCTGGAAGTTGTTGGCCTTGAGCCGCTTGAGGTGAGGCTCCCCGAGCAGCGAGAGGCTGCTCTCGGCGATGTGCCGCATGCTGCCCCGCGGCACCGCCTGCTCCACCGCTTCCATGTAGTCGTCGAAGCGCACCCCGAAGTTGGGGTCGTGCCACCCCACGATCGGGTTCTTCATCTTGGTGAGCAGGAAGGCGAGGTCGGCCCGGAGCTGGGGAAAGCTCAGCGGCTGGTAGTCCACCGTCGAGTCGATGCAGAAGCTGCAGGTGTAGGGACACCCCAGGCTGCCGATCATCGGCACGATCTTGATGGTGGGCGCCTTGGCCAGCGTGGGAGCCACGAACTTCCAGCGCTCCTGCAGCGTCGGGAGGTCGCTCGGCTGCCGCGCCGCCACCAGGTGGACCCCCATGGGCCGGTGCGGCCCCACGTCCCGCAGCACGTCGGCCACCACCTCGCGGTCGGTGAAGCCGAGCACGTAGTCGAAATACTTCCGCGCGTCCTCCGGATAGCAGCGCGCGTGCGGGCCGCCCAACACGGTGACCGCGCCCCGCCGGCGGAACAGATTGCTCAGCGCGTAGGCCAGCTGCGCCGACTGGGTGAAGGCCCCGACGAACAGCACGTCCAGATCCGCCGGCAGCTCCTCCAGCAGATCCTCCAGTCCGGTGTAGCAGACCAGGTGGACGTCGTGTCCTTCCTGCTCGCACCAGACGCTGATGATCTGGGGCATGATGCTGGCCAGATTGGCGTGCATCAGACGGGCATATAGCGATCGGTTGGGGGCCTTCGTGACCAAGTCAAGCACGCCTATGCGGAGTCGGCGCATGCAGAATCCTCGTGGAGGGAACTCGCCAACTCGGCGTGGGGAGCGCCGGAACCGGCTGTCGTAGAGGAAGGTTCCCGGGGGTCAACTACGACCGGCGAGCGTTGACCGGCCCTGACCGTGGGACTCGGCCGCCTGGGAGAGAGCTTGAAGAATGCCCGGCCGGGCCGCCCTTGGCAAGGCGCGCCCGGATCAGGCCCGCCGGCGCCGCCGCTCGGCCAGGCGGTCGCCGAGGGCGACCGAGGCCACCCACACCGTGCCCACGGCAAAGCCGCCGAGCACGTCCGTGGGGTAGTGCACCCCCAGATAGACTCGCGAGCCCCCGATCAGAACGATGAGCACCAGCGCCACGACCCACACCAGGACCTGCGCCAGCCGCGTCTGCAGCCGATGGGAGAGCAGCACCGCGATGCCACCGAAGAAACAGGTAGCCACCAGCGCGTGTCCGCTGGGGAAGCTGTACGAGGTGGGGGCGGGATAGTAGTCGAAGAAGGCCTCCGGCCGGGCCCGGGCGAACAAGGTCTTGAGCCCCACGTCGAGCACGATGGCGCCGGTTATGGTCACCACCACCAGCCAGGCCCCCCTCCGCCATCCCCGCAGCGCGAACGCCGCGGCCGCGAGCAGCCCGAGCGGCAACAGCCGGACCGGCGCCCCGAAGACGCTGGCGCCCCACATGACCCGGCTCACGCCCGCCGATTCCCAGGAGCGGACCGCCGCCCGCACCGTCAGATCGAACCCGGTGGGCTCGCCGGTGCGAACCTGGTAGCCCAGCCAGATGAACAGCGTGAGCGCCAGCGCGGCGCCGAGCAGCCCGGCGGCGAGCGCCGTGCCGATCATTCGGCCGCTTCCCGGCTCGACCGCCGGTGACTCGGGGGGATGTGCCTCGGCGCCCATCGGCGCTACAATGTGGCCATGAGCCGATTCCTCCACTCCAATGTTCGCCGCCGCGGCATCACGGTGCTCGCGCTGGCGCTCCTGATTCTCGCCGTCATCGCGGCCCTGGTGATCCTGAGCCGCTACGTCGCGATCTAGCTAGAGCGCCCGTTTGCCGACCGGGGAGAAGACGAACCCCTTCCCCACTGTCACCACCCAGCCGCCGTCCTGCGCGTCGTTGCCGAAGCGGCGCGCCAGATCGAATCGCAGCGCCTCGGTGTCGGACGCGCGGCTCGCCCCCAGGCGAAGGCCGACCCCTGCGTCCCAGCCGAGGCGGCGGGGCGAGCCGGCATACCACGCCCCGCCGTGGTCCACGAAACCCGCGATACCCAGCCCCACCAGCCCGAGGAAGTCATCCGCCACGGTGACCCGGTACTCCGCCGTCGCGAAGACGGTGCGGTCGCCGGTGAAGGCGTGGCTCCGGAACGCGCGGGGACCGTTGCCCAGGCCCAGGTCGAACTCGGATCCGGGAAGCGGGTTCTCGATCCAGCCGGTCTCGACGTGGACCACGGCAACGTGTCCGCGAACCGGCTGCATCACCCCGGTCGCGGCCAGCTCCACCACCCCGGAATCGAGGCCGGCCGAGGTGAACATTCCGCCGGCCAGCCCCTCCAGGTAGCCGAAGCCGCCGGGGATCCCGGCCCCGAGCCGGGCCGCCACCAGCGGCGCGACGCCGTTCCGCTGGTAGCCGAAGGCGCGCGGCGCCAGGTTGAACCCGGCCCGCAGCGTCATCCCAAGATCGACGTCCTCTTCCCGGGCGAAGCCGGCGACTCCGCGGGTGACCAGAAACCGGGCCCGGTTCCAGACCAGGTACGGCCCGAAGGCGCCGGTGACCGAGCTGGGAAAGGAGACACCCGCTCCCTCGGGAAGGAAGTCGTCACGCCGCACCTGGGCCTGAACCCCCAGCCGCAGGAATCCCTCCGAGGAGCCCCTGAGCGCCCAGGCGGCCGACCCTCGCGCCAGGGTGTAGCGGCGGGAGAGCGTGTCCCGCGGGTCGGCGCTGCCGTCGAAGAAGCGCAGCACCCGCTCGTCCCGGTCTTCCGCCTCGAAGCGGAAGCCGTGGGGCGAGGTGAGCGAATAGAACGGCTGGTCCAGCACCAGCAGGTTGAGCCGTCCGTCCGACCGGTTCTCGTAGCCCAGTGTGAGCCCCACCTGCCCCGCGAAGAGCCGGGGCCGGCGGAAACCGAGCGCCACGGTGGAGCGGTCGGGCGTCTTCCGGTAGCGGACCGACGCCGACGAGGCGGTGCCCAGCAGGTTGTCCTCCACCATCCCGATGGTGAACTCGACCTCGCCTCCGGCGCTGCGGAAGCGCCAATCGGCCCGGGTGCTCCAGCCGTCCTTGGTGAGCACCTTCATCACGATGCCCGAGTCGGTCTGCACCGAATCGATCTGGACTTTCCGGAAGACGCGGAGCGCGCGGAGGTTGCGCTCCGATTCGGCGACCCGCGCCGAATCGTACGGCTGCCCCACCTCGAAGAGCAGCTCCCGCCGCACGGTCGGCGCCCGGGTCTCGAAGTGGAGCGCGTTGGCCACTCGGGCGAGCCAGCCGTTCTCCTGCGGGTCGAAGATGTCGCGCCGCTCCAGCTGGATGGCGCGAATCACCCCCGGATCCGACGGCTGCGCGGGACCGGAGTCGGTGGCGCTTTGGGCGGAAAGG
>JACCRH010000011.1 GCA_013813675.1 Gemmatimonadales bacterium | reverse complement strand
GCTCGGCGCGCCCGCGCCGCCGAGACCCGGCGGCACTTCGGCTTGCCGGATGGACCGCTGGCGCTCTACGCCGGCCGGCTCGCGGCGGAAAAGGATCTCGACCTTCTCCTCTCGGCATGGCTCGACGTGGAGCGTCGGACCGGAGCCCGCCTGTCGCTCATCGGTCTCGGACCCGCCGCCGGTGCCCTGAAGCGGAGCAAGGGGGGCGCACGAGCGCTCTGGCTGCCCTACGAGCGCGACCGAAATCTGCTGGCCGATCTCTACGCCGCGGTGGATCTCGTTGTCGCCCCCGGCTCCGCGGAGACCTTCGGGCTGGCCGCCCTCGAGGCCCTCGCCAGCGGGACCCCGGTGCTCTCCGCCGATCGGGGCGGCGTCGCCGAGACCATCGCCCTGTCGGGGGCGGGCCGGCTCTACACCTCGGGCGACACCGCGCACCTGGCGGAAGTCGCCGTCGCACTGTTCGAGGAGGATCTCCCCGCGCTCGGCCGCGTCGGTCGGCGCTACGCCGAACAGCACCACGGCTGGGATGCGGTGCTCGACCGGCTCTTCCAGACCTACCGCCGCGTTCTTGGGCGGGTGTCACCCTGAGCGAAGCGGTTGTCATCCTGAGCGAAGCGAAGGAGTCATCGCTTCGGGTCTCTCCCCTTCGCTTCGCTCAGGGTGACAGAGGATTCCCGCCGCAAGTCAGCCTCTGATGTCGATCCTCGAGGCCACCCTCGCATGCATCGCGCTCGTCGTCATCGACCTGGTTGCCCGCGCCTGGCGTATCCAGTGGATCGTCCAGGGATTGGGCCACCGGATCGGGTTCTGGGATTCCTTCGTGTTGAATGCCTTCGGCGACGCGGCATGCGCCCTGACGCCGCTCCGGATCGGTGGGGAGCCGGCTCGCCTGGCCGGCATGCTCCGAAGCCGGGTGCCGGCCACCGCCGCCTTCGTCGCCATCAGCCTCGAGCTGCTGGCCGCATGGCCGGTCATCCTCGTCGTGGGCGGGTGGCTGGTCTGGCGCTTCGCCCCCTCGTGGTGGTCCATGGCCGGGCCGCGCCTGGCCGGGGCTGCCGCGGACGCCTGGCCGTGGGTGCTGGTGGTCGCGCTCGTGAGTGCCGTGCTGTGGTGGTACGCCAGAAAAGTGACCTCGCCGGCGCGATTGGTGGGCCGGCCGGTGCGGCGCGCCATGGTCTACTGGCGCCGGATGCCGCGGTGGCCGCTGGTGGCGAGCCTTCCGCTCAGCTTTCTCAACCTCGCGACCAGAGTGGCCATCCTTCCGGTGCTCGCCTCGACCGTGCCCCAGCCCCCGGAAATCGGGCCCCTGGTGCTTGGCTCATTCGCCTTGCTCTACAGCCAGCTCGTGCTGCCGACGCCTTCAGGTGCCGGCGCGGTGGAGCTGGGGTTTCTGGGCGGCGCCGCCGGCGACCTCGGCTCCCGGGCCGGATGGCTCCTGCTGGCCTGGCGGTTCTACACCAACGGGGTCGGCGTCATACTCGGGATCGGGCTCGCGGCGCACGCCTACGGCTGGCCCGCGCTCCGCCGGCTAGCCCGGCGGTGGAGCGATCCCCACTAGCAGCACGGTGCGCTCCAGCGCCTCCGCCACGCCGTGCGGGACCCCGGCCGGCGCCCAGGCGAGGTCGCCCTCGGCGACCTCCCGGGTCTCCTCGCCCACGGTGAGCCGCGCCCGGCCCGAGCAGACATAGTAGAATTTGTCGGCTCCCGCATGCGCGTGAACCGCCTGCGTCTGGCCCCGCTCGAAACAGTTGAGTCCGATGAATAACCGCTCGCCGGCAAAGAGGTCGGCCTTGGTCGCCTTCGCGCCGCTGAAGACGGCGCTCCGCGTGATGTTCCGGAAGAAGTCGGTCATCGGCGCATGGGTTGAGGGAGAGGGAGGCCGTCGCGGCCGATTGGCGATCCGCCGTGCCGGCACTAGAATAAGCCCATGACAGATACCCGCATCGAGCGAGACCCGCTGGGTGAAAAAGCGGTCCCCGCCGCGGCCCTCTACGGCATCCAGACCCTCCGCGCTGCCGAGAACTTTCCCGTCTCCGGGCTTCGGCCGCTGCCGGCCTTCGTGGACGCCGTCATCTGGATCAAGCGCTCCGCGGCGCTCACCCACAAGGAGACCGGCCGTCTCGAGCCCCGGCTGGCCGACGCCATCGTGCGCGCCGCGGACGAGGTGCTCACCGGGCACCACCGCGACCAGTTCATCGTGGACGTGTATCAGGCCGGCGCCGGCACCAGCCACAACATGAACGTCAACGAGGTGCTGGCCAACCGGGCCAACGAGATCCTCGGCGAGCAGCGGGGCACCTATTCGCCGGTGCATCCCAACGATCACGTCAATATGGCGCAGAGCACCAACGACGTGATCCCCACCGCGATGCGCCTGGCGACGCTCGCCACCTTGCCGGGCGTGATCGTGGCCCTGGAACGGCTGGCCCACGCCCTGCTCGTCAAGGGCGTGGCCTTCGACGACATCATCAAGAGCGGCCGCACCCACCTGCAGGACGCCACGCCGATCCGGCTGGGCCAGGAGTTCACCGCCTACAGCCGCACCGTGCAGCGGCACCGGGACAAGCTGGCGCAATCGGCCGACTGGCTGCGCGAGATGAACATCGGCGGCACCGCGGTGGGCACCGGCATCAACGCGGAGCCCGAGTACCCCCGGCTCATGCTGGGACATCTGCAACAGGTAAGTGGTCTCGGGCTACGCGAGGGCCACGACCGGATCCAGCTCATGCAGTCCATGGGAGACATCGCCTCCTTCAGTGGAGCGCTCCGAGCCTACGTGCTCGACCTCAACAAGATCGCCAACGACATCAGGCTGCTCGCCTCGGGACCTCGGACCGGCCTCGCGGAGATCGTCCTTCCCGCCGTGCAGCCGGGCTCCAGCATCATGCCCGGCAAGGTGAACCCTTCGATCGCCGAGATGGTGAATCAGGTCTGCTACCAGGCACTCGGGCTCGATCAGACGGTGGCGATGGCGGCGGAGGCGGGGCAGCTGGAGCTCAACGTCATGATGCCGGTGATCACCCACAACATCGTCTTCGCCCTCACCATCGTGGGGAACGCCACCCGGCTGTTCGCCGAGCGCTGCGTGGACGGGATCGAGGCGGATGCCGAGCAGTGCGCCTACTGGCTGGAGCGGAGTCCGGCACTGGTCACCGCGCTGGCTCCCAAGATCGGCTACGCCGAGGCGGCCAAGCTGGCCAAAGAGGCGGTCGGCACCGGGCTCACGGTCAGGCAGTTACTGGAGAAGAAAAAGCTCCTGCCGAAGGAGGAGCTGGACGAAGTGCTCGATCTACGCGCGATGACGGAGATCGGAGTGCCGGGTGGGAAAGGGATCCCTGCCGGGGGGTAAGCGTCGCCGCGGGTCAGTCTCCTGTTTCTGTCTCCTGTTTCTGTCATCCTGAGCGAATTTTGTCATCCTGAGCGAAGCGAAGGAGACTGAGCCACGTTTCGGCTCCTTCGCTGCGCTCAGGATGACACCGCACGGCACATCGGACGTGACACCCGTACGGGGCATGACATCCCGCGCTACATGCTTCAGTCCCTAACTCTCGTTGCCCCGGCGACCCGCCCGCGCCTCCGCCCGGCGGTCGGCCTGGCCCTCCATCCTGCGCTCGACCTGTCCGTCCTCGCGGCGCTCCTGCGAAGTGTGCAGCTCCACCACCCGAAAGGGCGGGCCGTCCGGAAAGCTGCGTTGCAGCAGTGACAGGGAGACGTTGTACACCGTCACCCCGCCCACCGTCTTTCCCTCCAGCGTGCCGTGGTGGGCGTGCCCGTGGAACACGGCGTCCACCGGATACCGTATCAGCGGCTCCTCCAGCCGGCTGGAGCCCAGGTACGGGTAAATCTCCCGGGGCTCGCCCTCCACAGTGCCGCAGATCGGCGAATAGTGGAGCAGTGCCACCCGGCGTTCCGTCCGGAGTTTGCTGAGCGACGTCTCCAGCTTCAAGGCCTCGTCCACCGCTTCCCGCACGAACAGTTTGATGCTCTCTTCGCCCCAGGGTCCCAGCGCCCGCCGGCCGAAGCCACCGGCGAAGCCCTTGACCCCGGCGAACCCGACGCCCTGCACCTCGAAGGCATCGCCGCCATCGAGCATCTGAACGCCGGCGTCGGTCAGGATGCGAACCAGCTCCGGCACCTTGGCCGATTCGTAGTCGTGATTGCCCAGCACGGCGACCACGGGCACGCCGATGGTGGCGAGCGCCTTTCCCAGCTGCCGCCCCTCCTCCGGGTCACCCCGGTCGGTGAGATCGCCGCAGAGCGCCAGCACGTCGGCCCGCTCCGCCACCTGGGCGAACAGGGCCTGGACCGGCGGCCCGTACGCCGCCCGGCCGAGGTGGATGTCGCCAACCGCGGCGATACGAACGAGCTCAGGAGTCTTTACCATGGGTCCTCAATCAATCATGCCTTCGGGCCACGCCAGCGGTGATCCCAAGCACAACCCGGTCTAATGCCGGGGCGTATGATACCCTTCCCTCAAAGGGAGCGCAGGATGGGGCTGTCGCCCACGCACTCGATGGTCGAGACCCCGTCCCGCGAGTTCTATCGCGACGCGATGGAGGTTCTCTCCCGGGCCAATGTGCCGTTCCTGATCGGCGGCGCCTTCGCTTTCGTGCATCAGGCCGGTATCGACCGATCCACCAAGGATCTCGACATCTTCGTCCGCCCCTCCGACGTGCAGCGGCTGCTGCAGGCTTCCGCCGGGGCCGGCTACGAGGCCGACCTGTTCTTCTCCCATTGGCTGGCCAAAATTCGTTCTCCGTTGGGCTTCGTCGACGTCATTTTCAGCTCTGGCAACGGCATCGTGGTGGTCGACGATCAGTGGTTCGAGTATGCCAGCCAGCGTGAAGTGCTCGGCGTGAAGGTCCTGGTGGCGCCTCCGGAGGAGAGTCTCTGGTCCAAGGCGTTCGTGATGGAGCGCGAGCGGTACGACGGAGCGGACGTCGCCCACATCATCCTCGCCCTCGGCGAGCAGCTGGACTGGCGGCGGCTGATCGCGCGGTTCGGCAGCCACTGGCGAGTCCTCCTCGCGCACCTGGTGCTCTTCGGCTTCATCTACCCCAGCCAGCGGTCCCGGGTTCCGGCCGCCGTCCTCGACGAGCTGATGCAGCGCCTGGGGAC
>JACCRH010000511.1 GCA_013813675.1 Gemmatimonadales bacterium | reverse complement strand
CGATCCGGTGGTCCGCCGCGGCGCCGATCAGGTAGCGCGGCGCCGCCGACCCCGCTTCGGCGAGGAAGTCCAGGGCCGCGCTTTCGGAGCCGCCGGCCAACAGGAGGAGGGCGTCGGCCGCCGTCCTCTCTCCGTCGGCTCCGGGCTTGGATTCGGATGGTCTCCCGCCCAGCTCCTCGATGATTCCGGCCACGGTGGACCGGAAGCTGTCGGAGAACAGGATCAGCCCCACCTTCCATTCAAGCTCGGCCATACCCTCTATCCCGGATCAGTGATCGGCCTCTCCACTTCAATAGAAGGTATCCTCCACTGGCCCTCACCCCAGGGGCAACCGGCATGCCGCGTCGGGGTCTCGAGCAAGGTGTTGGAGGGTAATCGGATACGCCGTGAGGCGGAGGGCGTTGCGGCACCGGATCGCATCGTTTCGTTCCAGCATGGCATGCCCCGTTGCAGTGGAGGTCTCTACATTGAAAGGCTCTGGTTCCGTTCCATAGATCTGTCCGCCGATCCGAGGCCCCCCGTGAAGAACCGAAGCCAACTGCCGCTGGCCGCCTTGCTCATGCTGCTGCTGGGCGCCGCCGGGTGCCGCCGCGATCGGGAGAGCTGCCCGACCTGCGGCACGGTGGTGGTCGCCGCGATCGGCGAGCCTTCCACCATCCTTCCACCGCTGGTGGACGAGACGGTCGGGCGGGACATCGGGGACCAGGTGTACGAGCGGCTCGCGGTTCTCGCACCGGCGGCCGCACCGATCGACACCGGTGCCTACCGGCCGGCACTGGCGGTCCAGTGGGAGCGGCGCGACTCGCTGACCTGGCGCTTCCGGCTCCGACCCGGCGCGCGCTGGCACGACGGCAGACCGGTCACCGCCGAGGACGTGCGGTTCACCTTCGAGGCGTTCAGCGACTCGGCTCTCGGCTCGGTCGCCCAAGCTTACCTGGCGGGCAAGGTGCGGGTGACCGCGGAGGACTCCGCGACGGTCCTGGTGCGGTTCACCGAGCCGTCGCCCGAGCAACTGTACGACGCGACGTACCACGTGCGGGTGATCCCGCAGCACGTGTGGGGGCCGGTGCCGCGCGCCGAGTGGTCGGCCGATACCAGTACGGCGCGGCTCATCGGGAGCGGGCCGTTCCGGGTGGAGCGGTGGGAGCGGGGCCAGTTCCTGATCCTCGCCGCCGACTCCGCGAGCGGGGATCGGCCCCGCGTCCGGCGCGCAATCTGGCGGTTCACCGCCGATCCGGATGCGGCGCTCAATCTGGTGTTGAGTCACGAGGCCGACGTGTTAGAGACAGCTATCGGTCCGGAGCGGGCCGAGCGGGCGGCTGCGGACTCCACGCTTCGTCTGATCAACTATCCCTCCGCGGCGTACGGCTTCCTCGGCTTCAACCTCTACGACCGGCGGCGGCGCGGGGCTCACCCGGTGCTGGGTGACCGGGAGACGCGTCGGGGGCTCGTCATGGGGGTGGACCGCTCGGTGCTGGCGCGATCGGTGTTCGGCGAGGAGGCGAAGGCGCCGCCGGGGCCGATGTCGCGGCTGCTCTGGATCTGGAGCGACAGCATCCGCACCTTGCCGTACGACACGGCCGCCGCGCGGAAGGCTCTCGACGCCGCGGGATGGCGGCTGCCCGCCGATGGCGGCGTGCGGCGCCGGGGGGCGCAGCGGCTCGCCTTCGACATTCTGGTGCCGAGCACCAGTGCATCGCGGCGGCAGCTCGCGGTGCAGCTTCAGGAAGCGTGGCGCGGGCTCGGCGTGGGGGTGACGGTGACCGCGGTGGACTTCGCGCTGTTTCAGGAGCGGCTGGGGGAGGGACGGTTCGACAGCTACATCGGCGCGTGGCTGGACGAGCCGACTCCGCGAGGGCTGGGGGCGCAGTGGAGCCGGTCGGGTTGGGCGGCGACCAACTATGGCCGCTATGCCAATCCGGGGTTCGATTCGTTGCTGGCACAGGCGGGCCGCGAGGGTCGGGTCGCGGAGGCATCCGCGCTCTACCGCCGGGCGATCGAGACGCTGAACGGGGATGCGTCGGCAATTTTTCTGTATGCGCCGGCGAACGCCGCGGTGGTGGGGAAGCGGGTGAAGGGTGTCGAGATCGATCCGTACAGTTG
>JACCRH010000508.1 GCA_013813675.1 Gemmatimonadales bacterium | reverse complement strand
AGCGTGCCCACCAGGAGCACCGCCACCACGAGGCTCATGCCGCCCAGCACGTAGGAGAGCTGGGTGAAGTAGACCAGCCGGCGCTTGGCCTGCACCACGAGGTCGGCGACGCTGTTGACCTCCAGCTCGGGGAACCGGTCGCGGAGGCGGGCGGCGACATCCTCGACCGCGCCATCCTCCGCGGCCCGCACCAGGAGCAGCGAGGCTCGGTCGACCGCCCCGTCCCGGCCGAGCCGCTGCATCACCGGCAGCACAGCGCCGACGGAGGGCTGCCCCCTGTAGTCGTAGATCCACCGGACCACGCCCCGCACCGTGAGCGTCCGGCTCACCGCCGCGCCACCCACCTGAGGGTCGAGCCGGCCGAGCAGGGTGACGGGATCGCCCGGTGCCGCGCCAAGAAGACCGGCCGCGGTCTCGCTCAACAGGACACCGAGGGTGTCGGCCGGCGCCAGATCGGCTCCGGCGGTCACCTGGTAGATCCCCTGGGCCTCGGGCTGGATGCCGTAGCCGAAGAGAGTGATGAGCGAGTCCGGCGTGCGGGCATAGATCGAAATGCCCAGCACCGCGCCCGCGGCCGCGACGCCGGGCGCGGCACGGATCGCCCGCACCACGCTCGATGCCCCGCCGATCGAGGCCTCGGTGTCGAACGGCAGCGTGCCCTTCGGGGTGAGCCTGATCTGGTAGCCGCGGGCCAGCAGGAGCTCGCTGAACGACTTCTCGATCCCACCGCTCAGCATCACCATGTCGAGCAGCATCGCCGACGCCACCGCGATCCCGGCGAGCGAGAGCGCCGTGCGCAGCGGGCGGCGCCGCAGACTCTTGAGCCCCCAGCCGAGCCCGGTCACGCCCTGCCCCACAGCACCATCGGCCGGGTGCGCACCAGGCGCCATGCGGCAGCCGCCCCGGCAGCGAGGCCGAGCAGCAGGGACAGGCAGATGCTGAACAGGAGGATCCGCGGGGTGATGAGCGAGAAGATCAGCTCGGTATCGAAGAACCTACGGTAATACGAGTTGGTGGCGGCCCCGGCGAGGAACGCGAGCCCGGCGCCGATGGCGGATCCCAGGACCGCGATGAGCGCGGCCTCGAGCACCAGGGCACCGAAGATCGTCCGCCGCCGCACCCCGACGAAGCGCATCACCGCGGCGTCCATCCGCCGCTCCTCGACCTTGAGCAGCATGATGCAGAGCAGAAAGACCGCGCTGGCGACGATGGTGATGACCGCGATGGCCCGGTGGAACCGGCTCACCACCTTGAACGTCTGCGACGACTCCGACGCGATGGCAGCGGAGGGGTGGGCCCGGAAACCGAAGGCCGACCGGTTGAGCACCGCGACCGCGCTGTCGGCCGGGACGCCGGGGGTGAGCCCGACACCGAACCGGTCCACCCGATCCGGGGTGCCGAGCAGGCCGGCGAGATCGGGCAGATGGAGGCGGACCCGAAGGGCGTAGCGCGAGATCTCCGCCGGATCGGGCCGTGGCTCATAGATCGCCGTGACGACGGCGAGTCGTTGGAGCGAGTCGGGGGAGGCGCCCAGCCGGACCGTGTCGCCGATGCCGAGGTCGAATCTCTCGGCCAGGGCGCGCTCGATCGCGATGCCCGTGGCGGACTGTGGCGCGGTTCCTTGGATGGTGGCGAGCAGCAGGTATAGGACGGATATCACACTCAAAGATTCACCACGAAGGCACGAAGGACACGAAGGACACGGAGAACAGCAAGAGATAAGTATTACCTCCTGCATTCCTTCGTGCCCTTCGTGCCTTCGTGGTGAACGGTAGGGTGGGGGCGGGTCCGGAGGGGCGCCCGCCGTTCAGTCGCGCCGAAACGGATGCTCGAAGCTGAGATAGAGGAAGAGCGCGTCCGCCTGGCCGGCCCCGAGGGCGAAGGTGTAGGCGACCCCGGGAACGATCTGCAGGCCGCCGGCCAGGTCGAAGGCCCAGCGGACGCCCGGGTTCAGCAGTACGACTTCATCCTGGAAGCTCTCCCAGACCGTCTCCAACATCAGGTTTACGGAGCGGTGGACCCGCCAGATGGCGCTGGCGCCGAGGCGGGCATCCACCTCTCCCGACTCGCCGTCGAGCTCCAGGCCGGCGTTCCCGTGGGTGGCGAGGGCGTCATTCAGCACGTAGCTCACCGGCAGCGCGGCCTGGAGCCCGACGGAGCCGCTGCCGCGTCCCTCGTCCTCGCTGCCGGTGGGCAGGACGATCGAAAAACGGGGCGCCACGTGGAGCGGAATCTCGCCGTCTCCCACGAGCTGGTAGCGGTAGTTCAGCAGCACGTCGCCGAGCCCGGTGCCGCTGCCGTCGGCATGCAGCACCGGCACGGTATAGCTCAATTGATGCTGCATCCCGCGAAGCGGCCATTCCTGGGTAAACCCGAAATCCCACGCCTCGCCGCCCTCGCCCCGGGAAAAGGTGCTGATGTGCTGCACCACACCGGCTTCCTGGTTGTAGGCCTCCTCGACCAGGAAGCTGTTGTCGGCGATGTGGGCGGACTGGCCGGCGGCAGGCAACGGTGCGAGACAGAGCCAGAGTGTCATCCTGAGCGCAGCGAAGAAGGCCATGCCGGCACGGGGCCCCTCGCGGAGCCTGACCTGAGCGCAGCCGAAGGGCTCAGGGTGACAATCATCACACCCTAGTCCGAGACCATATCTCACGCCGTCACCAGCAACCCGGTCCCGTACATGATGAGCATCCCGAGCAGCACACCAGCGGCGTTAAGCGGAGCAAAGATTCCCCCAGGCGAACGGCGGGCGAAGAGGCGCCACAGCTCGTACACCACCAGCACGATCGCGCCGGCGCCGATGGCGAAGAACAGCGTGGTCCAGATGGGTGAGTAGGTGAACCCACCGATCCACGCCCCGATCACCGTGGGCACGCCGGCCAGCGCCCCGAGCAGCAGCAGGGTGCGGAGGCGTGGCCGCTCGTCGGCGAGGGGGGTCACGATGCCCAGGCCTTCGGTGGTGTTGTGCAGCAGAAACCCGATCACCAGGAAGGTGCCGAGCGCGATCTCGCCGGTGGCGTACGAGGTGCCGATGGCGAGCCCTTCGCCCAGGTTGTGGAGCCCGATGCCGAAGGCAATGAGCGTGGCCACCCAGAAAGGCGACCGCTCGCCGCGGGCGCGGGCGCGCCACTGGCCGAGTGCGCCGATGATGAGCGGTGTGCCGAGCAGGCCGAAGAGCACCAGCGACAGGCCCTGAAAGGCGCCGGGCACGAACGCCGACGTGGCGAGCGCTTCTTCCAACGCGTCCACGCCGAGAAATACCAGCAGGCCGATGGTGAGGCTCAGGAAGAAGTCGATCCACCGTCGCTCCACCGACCGCACGAACGGCAGCCAGAGCAGGCCGATGAAGACCGGGATCACCCCCGCGTAGACGCCGAGCAGGGCGAAGGTGCCGAGGTACCGCGCGTCCACCGCGGGCGAACGGGTGGCGACCGCCACTTCGGTGGAGAAGGTGAGCCCGGTGTTGGTCACCACGGTGACGGTGTGGGGCTCTCCCTCGACCCAGGGGTAGGGGATCCTCACCGTGCGCCGCTGGAGCCGCTCGACCTTGCGGGTCCCATCCACGGTGTGAACCCAGTTGGCGTCGTCCACCATGATCTG
>JACCRH010000476.1 GCA_013813675.1 Gemmatimonadales bacterium | reverse complement strand
GCCGTGCTCCAGTCCGACCAGATAGGCTCCTTCGGAGGCCGGCGCGCCTTCCCAGGCTCCGGTGCCCGCCGACCCCACCGTCACCTGCTCGATGCCGCGGGCGGCCAAGGCCTCGCGCAGCAGGCCTTCGGCCATGGGGCTGCGGCAGGTGTTTCCGGTGCAGACGAACAGGATGTGCATGTCAGAAGATAAGCCGGGTCACGGTGCCAGTCTCCCCGCGGCGCGGCGCAGCTCGCCACGCGGGATGGCCCCCTCGCGCACCAGCCGGGGCACCGGACCGGTGCAGTCGACCAGCGTGGAAGGAGGCACGTTGCCGAGCACGCCGCCGTCGAGGATCAGGAGCTCGCCCCGCTCCACCTCGGCGGCAAAGACCTCCCTGATCCGGTCGGGGCCAGGGGCGGCCGGCTGACCGGGGCGGTTGGCCGAGGTGGACGTGAGCGGCCGCCCGGTCGCTGCCACCAGCCGGGCGATCCCGGCGTGCGACGTGTGCCGGACCGCGATCCCGCCTTCGCTGCCCCGAAGCTCGTCGGGCAACCGGCCCTCGCCACCCCGGAGCACCAGGGTGAGCGGGCCCGGCCAGAAGGCCGCCGACAGCGCCGAGGCCGACGGCGACATGACCAGGCCCCACTCCTCCGCCATCGCCCGCCCGGACACCAGCAGCAGAAACGGCTTGCCTGGCGCCCGCCCCTTGAGCCGGGCGAGGGCCGCCAGCGCGGGAGCCGAGGGACTCGAGCCGAGGCCGTAGACTGTTTCGGTGGGATACGCCAGGAGGCCCGCGCCCGCGAGGTGGGCGCCGATCACCGGAATCGCGGCCTCGACCTCGCCCGCCGACCTGAACGGCAGGGTCACCGGGCGGCCCCGGCCAACGCCTGGGCCACGGCCAGATCGTCGCGGGTGGTGATCTTCATGTTGCGCGGCGAATCCGGGACCAGCCGTACCACACCGCCGCAGGCCTCGACCAGCGACGCGTCGTCGGTGGCACCGCTCGCGCCGGCGCCCGCGCGGGCGTAGGCCTGTTCCAGCAGGCGGCGGGGAAATCCCTGGGGCGTCTGCGCCCGCCATAGGCCGCCGCGGGGAACGGTGCGCTCGATGCGAGTGGGATCCGCGCCCACCGCTTGCTTGATCGTGTCGCTCACCGGAACCGCGGCCACGGCGCCCTGCCCGGCGCGGGCGTGGACGATCACGGCGTCGATCACGCCGCGGTCCACGAAGGGCCGCACCCCGTCGTGAACCAGCACGATGGCGCACTCGGGGCGGAGCGCCGACAGCCCCGCCGCCACCGAGTCCGAGCGCTCTCGACCGCCGGCCGCGATAGCCAGGCCCTCGCCCTCAAGCGCCACCAGGAACTCGGGCGGGTGCTCCGCCTCCGCGGATGGCAGCACCACGACTACCTGTGCGACCTCCGGGTGACTGGCGAACGGCCTTACCGCGCGGAGGAGGATGGGCACCCCATCGATCGGGAGATACTGCTTGGGCAATTCACCGCCCACCCGGGTACCTCGTCCGGCGGCCACCACGACCACGCCGACGTCACGCGGCAAGAGCGCGCACCAGTTGCTCGACGTGATCGAGCCCGACCACCGAGACGCCGGGGATCTGCGAAGTGCTGCGGGAGGAGCCGAACACCCGGCGGAACCCGAGCCGGGCCGCCTCGGCGATGCGGCGCTCGATGGCGCCGCTGGGGCGGATCTCGCCGCCCAGCCCGATCTCGCCAAGGAAGATGACATCGGCCGGAGCAGGCCGGTTGTACAGGCTGCTGAGCAGCGCCGCGGCCACCGCGAGGTCGGCCCCGGGCTCGCTGAGACGGACGCCGGCGGTGACCTGGACGAAGACGTCGAGATCGGCGAACGAGGTTTCGGCCCGCCGCTCCAGCACGGCGAGGAGCACCGCGAGCCGCCTGGGGTCGAGTCCGGTGGCCACCCGTTGCGGCGTGCCGTATCCCGACTTGGCGGCGAGCGCCTGGACCTCCACCAGGACCGGGCGGGTGCCTTCCATCAGCGCGGTGACCGCGCTGCCGCTGATGCCGTCGGCCCGGGCGGCGAGGAACACCGCAGACGGATTCGGCACCGCCTCCAGGCCGCGCTCGGTCATGGAAAACACCCCCAGCTCGTCCACCGAGCCGAACCGATTCTTGGTGGTTCGGAGCAGCCGGT
>JACCRH010000453.1 GCA_013813675.1 Gemmatimonadales bacterium | reverse complement strand
CTGAGCGGAGCCCCGTTGGTGTCAGCCTGAGCGGAGCCCCGTTGGTGTCATCCTGAGCGCAGCGAAGGAGCCGATGCCAGGGTCCGGCTCCTTCGCTCCGCTCAGGATGACACCAACGGGGCTCCGCTCAGGATGACACCAACGGGGCTCCGCTCAGAACCGCGTTCCTCACCCCCCGATCGCCCCTTCGAGATCGCCGTAATCGGGATCGGGCAGCTCGGTGTAGACCGGATTGGAGAGATAGCGCTCCCCGAAATCGCAGATGATCGAGACGATGAGCTTACCGGCGCTCTCCGGTCGCGACGCCACCTGGAGCGCCGCCCAGGTGATCGAGCCGCTGGAGATTCCGGCGAAGATCGCCTCCTCGCGCGCGAGCCGCCGGGCGGTGGCGATGGCGTCGTCGTTGCTCACCCGCACCACCTCGTCGAAGATTTTGGTATCCAGGATCGGCGGCACGAAGCCCGCCCCGATTCCCTGTTGCCGGTGGGGCGAGGGCTGGCCGCCGGAGAGCACCGGGCTCTCCGCCGGCTCGACCGCGACGATCCGGATCTCCGGCTTCTTCTCGCGGAGATACCGGCCCGCTCCCGTGATGGTGCCGCCGGTGCCCACGCCGGAGACGAAGATCTCCACCTGTCCACCCGTGTCGGTCCAGATCTCCGGGCCGGTGGTGCGGTAATGGATGGCGGGGTTGGCGGGGTTGTCGAACTGCCGCGGCATCCAGGCCCGGTCGCCCAGCTTGGCCAGGATCTCCTCGGCACGGGCCATGGCGCCCTTCATGCCCTTGGGGCCCTCGGTCAGCACCACCCGCATCCCGAGCGCCCGCAGAATGTGGCGCCGCTCGAGCGTCATGGTATCCGGCATGGTGAAGATGCAGCGGAAGCCTCGCGCGGCGGCGACATAGGCCAGTCCGATCCCGGTGTTGCCGCTGGTCGGCTCCACGATCACCATCCCGGGCTTGAGCCGTCCCTTCTCCACCGCATCGTCGATCATGGCGGCCCCAATGCGATCCTTCACCGAATCGTAGGGGTTGTAACCCTCGTGCTTGATCGCGATCCGGCCGGGAAGGCCGACACCGAGCCGGTTGAGCCGAATGAGCGGGGTATTCCCGACTGTCTCCGCGACGTCCTGGTAAATCTTCCCGTGTGGCATGGGTCACCCCTGTCCGTGGTTCCGGATACGCCGATCAGCCAACTATAACCCTCGGTCCGCCTTCGACCAGCCGCGCGGCGCGGCGGGCCAGATCGACCAGGTCCTCACGTCCCCATTCCCCCCGATCAGTGAGCCGCTCCGTCAGGGCCGCGGGGAGCGTGGAGGGGCCCAACCGAGCCCCCGCGATCGCGCCTGCGATCGCGGCCATCGTGTCGGTGTCACCCCCGACTTCGATGGCGGTGCAGACGGTGGTCCAGTAGTCGTCGGGGCTCCGCAGGAAGGCATAGAGACTCCAGACGACGCTGGGCGTCACGAAGGCGGAGATTCCGCCCCACTCGCCGGTGTCGGCCGGGTCCATCCGCTCGCCTCGGAGCCAGCGTGCGGCGGCGGCGCAGGGAAGATGCACCCAAAGTTGAAGCCCGCGCACGGCTTTGGCGACCGACCTGTCGGCCGGCGCGGCCAGGTCAGCGAGCGTCTCGAGAAAATCGTCGCTCCTGACCGGCGTGCCCCGTGCCGCCAGGCGAGTGGCGCCGGCGACGACCAAGGCTCCCGCAGAACATCGGGGATCGCGATGGGTAATGCTGCTCTGCTCTATGGCTGTCGCGACCATGGACCGGGTGTCGTCACCATAGAGAAGGCCCAGCGGGGCCGCCCGCATGGCGCTCCCGTTTCCCGCGTATGGTGCCGGCGTGCCCGCTTCGCTCCAGTGTGCCCCGCCCGACAGCCTCACGGCGGCGGCTCGAGTGCCGGGGCCGGCGCCAACGTCTCTGTCCTGCGCAAACAGAGCGGCCAGGCGGCCCGCGAAGGCATCGGGACGCCAGCCGCCGGCCTCCACAAAGCTCAACAGGAGCTCGCGGGCGAGCTGAGTGTCATCGCTGTACTGGCCGAAAGGATACTTGGGATGGGATTGCCGGCCGGCCTGCCCGCCTCGCAGGCCCTTCACGTACTCGCTGGCCACCGAGGGCGGCTCTGCTTCCACTACGAATCCCAGGGCGTCTCCCAGCGCCTGCCCCAACAGACAGCCCGTGAGGGAGGTTGTCCGGTCGGTCACCGCCTGCGCCAGAGAAAGTAGATCGGTACCCCGGCCAGAATGGCCGCAAAGCTGGCCGCGGTGGGGCCGGGACGCTGAGACAGCGAGTTGAGCAGAATGCCCAGGGTAGCGAGGATGAACAGGCCGGGAACCACGGGATACCCTGGCGTGCGGTACGGCCGGACCAGGTCGGGGCGTCTCCGGCGCAACACGATGACCGCACCGGCTGCGAGCGCCCAGAAGGGGAGGATGGCCAGGATGAAGATCTCGATGAGCTGCTCGAACGTGCGCACCCACAGGAAGCCCACGGCGAGCCCGGCCGTCAGTGCGATGGCGGCGTGAGGAGTGCCGTAGCGGCGGTGGACGGCAGCGATTCCGCGGAAGAAGAGCCGATCGTCGGCCATGGCATAGAAGATCCGCGGGTAGCACATGGTTCCGCTGTTGATCGTGCCGAAGGTCGAGACGCAGACCAGCGCCGCGATCAGGGCGTTGCCGATTTCACCGAACAAGCGGACCGCCACATCGGCCGCGACCAGCGGCGAGCGGGCAATGGCATCCATAGGCAGCACTGCCAGGTAAGCCGCATTGACCGCGAGATACACTCCGGTCACCATCAGGGTGCCGGCAGTGAGGGCGCGAGGCAGAGTCCGCCCCGGGTCCTTTACCTCGCCGCCCACGTAGGTCGCATCCTGCCAGCCGTTGTAGGCCCAGAGCACCGTTACCAGGCCCAGTCCGAACCCGGTCCAGCTCCGCGGGGCGACCTCGAAGTCGCGCCACGCTCCTTCCCCCGCATGGCCGGAGACGAACGCCGCCGTCGTCAGGGCAAGAATGGCGACGATTTTTGCCGCCGAGGAGAGATTCTGGACCGCGGCGCCGAATCGCAGCGACCGATAGTTCCACCCCGCCACCAAGGTCACGGCGGCGGTGGCCACCGGCCGGACCCAATCCTGGAGCGTGGGGAAGAGCCGGCCGAGATATTCGGCGAAGACCAGGGCAACGGCGCCGATGGATGCCGGCGCGATGACCAGGGAGAGCCACCCCAGCAGGAACGCGGTCAGCGAACCGTAAGCCTCTGCGAGGTAGACGTAGATTCCGCCCGCGCGGGGATAGAGCGCCGCCAGCTCGGCCAACGTCAGGGCGCCACACAGCGCCACCACGCCTCCCGCCACCCACACGAGCATCATGCCGCCGGGCGTTCCCACCTGGGCCGCCGTGGCGCTGGGCACCCGGAAGATGCCGCTTCCGATCATGCTGCCGACCACGATCGCGACGGCGGACCATACGCCGAGCTGGCGGGTCAGCGGGTGGGAGGCGGGCGTGGCGGGAATGGCCGGGGCGTGATCTCGGGTGGGTAGCGATGGACAGCGGACAGGGTGGGATTCGAACACACGATACCCGTGAGGGTATACCGGTTTTCGAGACCGGCTCCTTCAGCCACTCGGACACCTGTCCTCGCGAAAACTCAACGACTTCAGGGCGCGAAGTTTACCCAGGCCACTCGAAGTTTTCCAGCGGCCGCCGAGACCATCGGGCGGGGCAGGTGATTACTTATCAACGAGCAGTCGAGACCTGCATGGGCATGAGCAGCGAGGCTCCCAATGAGCACTGTCGACGCAGCGACCCCCGGGGGACCTGCCGATCCGGCCGGTTTCACCATTCCGCCCCCGGGCTTCCGGCT
>JACCRH010000462.1 GCA_013813675.1 Gemmatimonadales bacterium | reverse complement strand
GACTTCGCGGCTCGCGCCGCCGCGATCGCGGCCGCCGGATCGGTGGTGGCGCTCCACGCGCGCGACCGGTCCTCGGGTGGGGCGGCACTCTGCCGGGTCGCGCTCCGGCTGATGGCGCTCGCGCGGCCTCCCGAAGCGGCCGTCTTCGTCAACGGGCGCCCCGACGTCGCCCAGGCAACCGCCGCCCACGGCGTTCAACTCGGCGCCGGCGATCTTCGGCCGGCCGAGGCCCGGACATCGTTTCCCCATGGATGGGTCGGGCGGTCGGTCCACTCCGCGCCCGAGGCGGAGCTCGCGGTCAGGGATGGGGCTGATTATCTGGTCGTGGGCAACGTGTACCCAACGACCTCCCATCCCGGGCGGCCCCCAGGCGGCCTCGCCCTGGTCCGCGACTCGGCCCGATTGGGACTGCCGGTGATCGCGATCGGGGGTATCGACCCCGGTCGCGCGGTCGAGGTCCGCGACGAGGGGGCCTACGGGATCGCGGCCATCACGGGCCTCTGGTGGGGAGCGGACCCGGCCGCGGCTGCCCTGGCACTGCTCGCGCCCTGGATAGATGCCGCATGACGGACCTGCAGATCACGGTGAACGGCGACCCGAGGCGGGTCCCCGGTCCGGCCAGCTTGCTCGATCTCCTCGCCCATCTTGGGCTCGACGCCCGGTCGGTGGTCGTGGAGCTCAATCGAGAGATCGTGCGGCGTCCGCGGCTGGGCGACATCTCGCTCGCCGAGGGGGACACGGTGGAGCTGGTGCATTTCGTCGGGGGCGGGTGAATGGGGAGTTGAGAGTCCCTTTGTCACCCTGAGCGAAGCGAAGGGGACCATGCTCGTTGATGGCCCCTTCGCTTCGCTCAGGGTGACAAGAGACCAGCCATCCTTTACCATGACGCGGCTGGGACCGCTTATCTTTGCCTCCATGAGCACCACACTGGAACCCACCGAGCTGGTCGATACCCCACTGACCATTGGCGGACGGCATTTCCGCTCCCGCCTCATGGCCGGGACCGGGAAATACCGGACGAACCAGGAGATGGTGCAGGCGATCGAGGCCTCCGGTGCCGAGATCGTCACTGTGGCCGTGCGCCGGGTGGACCTGGATCGGACCAAGGAGGAGGGTGTCCTCCACCACCTCAGCCCGGAGCGCCACTTCCTCCTGGCCAACACCGCGGGTTGCTACACCGCGGACGAGGCGATCCGCTACGCGCGACTGGCGCGTGAGGCGGGCTTCAACGAGTTCGTGAAGCTCGAGGTGATCGGCGACCGGGAGACGCTCCTGCCCGACACCGCGGGCCTGCTCAGCGCGGCCCGGGCGCTGGTGAAAGACGGCTTCAGCGTCCTGGCCTACACCAACGACGACCTGGTCACCGCCCTCCGGCTCCAGGAAGCGGGGTGTGCCGCGGTGATGCCGCTCGCCTCCCCGATCGGCAGCGGACTGGGCCTCCTCAACCCCTATGGCATCCGAGCGATCAAGCGGCGGCTCGAGGTCCCCGTGATCGTCGACGCCGGGGTGGGCACCGCGTCGGACGCGTGCCTCACGATGGAGCAGGGCGTGGACGGCATCCTGATGAACACCGCTCTCGCCGAGGCCCGGGATCCGGTCACGATGGCGTGGGCCATGCGGCACGCGGTCGATGCGGGCCGGGCCGCCTATCTCGCCGGACGGATGCCGCGGCGGGAGATCGCGGTGCCGTCTTCGCCTGATCGTGGAATGCTGGCATAGGTGGGCTGGGCGAGCTCTGGTGGTGTTGTTTAGGACTGAGCCCCGTCCACGTCCCTGTGCCACCGCTCTGCAGTGAAAGGCCGTGATGTCCGCAAAGAGTGCGATCACACTGTCGAGAGGCCTGGCCCCACGACGCGCCGCGCTGCACGTGCTGGCCCAGGTGCGGGCGGGTCGGCCTCTGGACGCGGCCCTCGACGGCGCGCTACGGAGCCTCGATGAGCCTGACCGCCGGCTGGCGCACGAGATGGCCGCCGGCGTCTTTCGCCGCCAGGGTGCGCTCGACTCGCGGCTCGCTCCCCTGGTGACGCGTGACTGGGGACAGGTGCCCGAGCGGCTCCAGGACGTGCTTCGGCTCGGCGCCTACCAGCTCCTGGAGCTCGATCGGGTGCCGCCGCACGCCGCGGTAGACACCAGCGTCTCCCTGGCTCGCGAAGAGGGCGGCCCGCGCGCCGGTGGGTTCGTGAACGCGGTGCTGCGCCGGCTCGGCGCGCTGCCCGAACCGGCGCCCAGGGCGGTGGCGCCGGACGCCGCCGCATTGGCGGAGAGCCACTCGCATCCGCTCTGGCTGGTCGAGCGCTGGCTCGAGCGGTTCGGTCCCGAGGAGACTCGGAAGCTGCTCGAGTGGAACGACCGAAAGCCCCGCCTCGTGCTGCAGCCGGCCCGTGAGGGACTGGCCGATCTCGAGCGGCGCTGGCAGGCGGCGGGGATCGCTACCGAGCCGGCCCCGTTCGGCGCCGGTCTCATGACCGACCGCCGGCGGCCCGAGGAGCTTCCCGGATTCGCCGAGGGCGCGTTCATGGTGCAGGACCCAGCACCGGCGCTGCTGACCTGGTATGCCGACCTGCCCCCGGACGCCACGCTGTACGACGCCGCCGCTTCGCCCGGGGGAAAGACGATCGCGCTGGGCCGCGAGGCGCGCATGGTGGTGGCGGGCGACGTGAACCGCCTGCGGGTGCGCCGGCTGGCGGACAACCTGCGACGGGCCGGCAGTGGGCACGAGTACGCCATGGTGGCCGATGCCCACCGCCCGCCCCTCCGTCAGGTCGGCGCCGTGCTGCTCGACGCGCCATGTCTCGGCACCGGTACGTTCGCGCGGCACCCGGATGCGCGCGCCAGGGTGACCGCGGAGGCGCTGGACCGGGTGCAGGGCTTGCAGGCGGAGCTGTTGGAGCGGACCTCCGAAGTGGTGGCGCCGGGGGGGCTGCTGCTCTATTCCACCTGCTCGCTCGAGCCGGAAGAGAACGAGCGGCAGGTGGAGCGATTCCTCGCCCGGCGGCCCGGGTTTCGCCGCGAACCCAACGAGACCTTTCCACCGGCCTTGATGTCGGAGGACGGAGACCTGAGTATCCTGCCCCAGCGACACGAGATGGACGGCGCCTACGCGGCCCGGCTCCGCCGCGCATGAGACTCCGGCGGCACACCGGGAGCGGGTTCGGAGTCGGGCGTCGCATCAGGCCCGACACGGAGGCGGATTCCCCCGCCGACGCGCCTGCCTCGGAGAGTGACCCCTGGCGCGGCTTCGCTCGCGATCTGGGCCTGGTCGCGCTGGTCGCCCTCGTGGGCTACGCAGTGTCGGCGTACTGGCTGTCGCCCGGGGCCGTCTTCACCTCGGAGCACGCGGTGCCCCGGGTGCTGGAGCTGCCGGGAGCGGACGCGCGCGAGCGGCTGGCCGGCCTGGGCTTCAGGGTGCGGCTGGAGGGCGAGCGCGCCAATCCCGCGATTCCGCGGGGCGCGGTCGTCTGGCAGGATCCGCCACCCGATATGGTCGTGCCGCCCAACAGCACGGTGCAGCTGGTGCTGAGCGGCGGCCCTGCCGCGGTCAATGTTCCGGACGTGGTCGGCCTCTCGGTCTCGTTCGCGGAGGAGATCCTGCAGGCCGCGGGCATGAAGGTGGGCAAGGTCGACCGGGTCCCGTCGGGGCAGGAGGCGGACGTGGTCCTCTCGGTGCGGCCGCCGCCCGGCAATGGCCGGCCGCGCGGCTCCACGGTGGAGCTGCTGGTAAGCGCCGGACGGGGAGGAGGGCAGTGAGCGTGCGGATCGCACCCAGCGTGCTGAGCGCCGATCTCGGACGGTTGCGGGAGCAGGTGGAGACCGCCATCGAAGGCGGTGCGGAATGGATCCACGTGGACGTCATGGACGGACACTTCGTGCCCAACCTCACGTTCGGCGCGCCGGTCGTCAGGGCGCTCCGGCGCATCACGGACCGGCCGCTCGATGTCCACCTGATGGTCCGGCATCCGGAGCACTACATCGGCGAGTACGCCGACGCGGGGGCCACTGTTTTCACCTTCCACCCCGAGGCGACCGTCCACGTGCAGCGCCACCTCGCGGCCGTGCGGGAGCAGGGGATGCTGGCCGGCCTCGCCCTCAATCCCTCGACCCCCGTGGCGTTCGCCGAGGAAGTGGTCGATCAGCTCGACCTGGTGCTGGTGATGTCGGTGAATCCGGGCTACGGCGGCCAGTCCTACCTTCCCTCCTCCACCGAGAAGATCCGGCGGGTCCGCGCGCTCCTCGACCAGGCGGGCTCCCGCGCCGCCCTCGAGGTAGACGGCGGGATCACCACCGACACCATCGCGGAGGCCTGGCTCGCGGGAGCGGATACCTTCGTCGCCGGGAGCGCCGTGTTCGGTACGGCCGACCCCGCCCACGCGGTGCGCGAGTTGCAGCGGCGCTGCGCCGTGCTCGCCTGATCCGCCCATGCCGAGACAGCTAGCGTTGATCGGTCTGGTGGTGGGAGGACTCACCCTCGGCGCGGCCGCCCTCACCTGGGTCGCGCCCGACAGCCGGGTGGAGATCAACCGCCCCGCGCCGAACTTCCAGGCGATCGACCTGGCAACCCGCGACTCGGTGTCGCTGAAGGACTACCGCGGATCGGTGACCCTGGTGAACGTCTGGGCCACCTGGTGCCTGCCCTGTCGCGAGGAGATGCCGTCGATGCAGAAGCTGTACGATTCGCTCACCGGCCGGGGTTTTCAGATCGCCGCGATCAGCATCGACGAAGGCAGCCCCGAGGACGTCACCGCCTTTGCCCGAGACCTGGGCCTGACCTTCGACATCCTCCACGACCGGAGCGGCGAGGTCGAGCGCCTCTACCAGACTACCGGCGTGCCCGAGAGCTTCCTGCTCGATCGCCGCGGCATCCTGGTCAAGCGCGTGATCGGCGCCCACGACTGGAGCTCCCCAGCCAACGTCGGGGCGGTCGAGCGGCTCCTGCAACAGCCCGAGGAGTAGCGTGGCCGGGTGGGTCCTCGGCATCGAGACCTCCTGCGACGAGACCTCAGCGGCGGTGATCCGCTCCGAGGGCGGCGTGGGCTCGGTCGCCGGCCACGTGATCCTGTCTCAGGATATTCATCGCGTGTTTGGCGGAGTCGTGCCCGAGCTGGCCAGCCGCGCCCATGTCCGGGCCATCGGTTCGGTGGTGGACCGGGCACTCGCCGACGCCGGCATCGGACTGCCGGAGCTCGACGGCATCGCCGTGACGGCGGGGCCCGGCCTGGTGGGCGCTCTGCTGGTGGGCGTCACTTACGGAAAGACTCTCGCCTTCAGCCTCGACCGGCCCCTGCTCGGGGTGAACCATCTCGAAGGACATCTCTTCGCACCGTCCCTGGAAGACCCCGACCTGGCACCGCCGTTCGTGGCCCTGCTGGTGAGTGGCGGACACACGATGCTGCTCGACGTATCCGCGTGGGGCGAGTATCGGCTCCTGGGAGAGACGTTGGACGACGCGGCCGGCGAAGCATTCGACAAGGTGGCGAAGCTGTTGGGCCTGGGCTACCCCGGCGGACCGCTGATCGAGCGACTGGCGCAGGAGGGCGTGCCGGGACGGTTCGTCTTCCCCAGGCCGATGCTTCAGGAGCTGGACCGCGAGGGGCCCAATCAGTACGCTTTTTCGTTCAGCGGGCTCAAGACCGCGGTGCTCCGCGCGGTCCGGCGTGGCGCCGATCCCTCGCATCCGGCGGAGCCTCCCTCGGAGCAGGACCAGCGCGACCTGGCCCGCGGCTTTCAGGACGCGGCAATCGACGTGCTCACGGCCAAATCCGCGCACGCCGTGGAGGCGCTCGGCTACCGCACGGCGATGATCGGCGGCGGCGTGGCCTGCAACCGCACGCTCGCGGCACGGCTCACCGAGCGGCTGGCGGGACGCGCCCGGGTCAGCGTAGCTTCTCCCCGGCTCAACACCGACAACGCGGCGATGATCGCCGCGGCGGGCGCGTGGAGACTGACCCGCGGTGAGCGCAGCGGCTGGGACCTGGAGCCGCGCGACGACCTCCCGCTCCCGGGCCTCACCACCGTCACCGAGACCGCCTGAATGACGATCTTTCCTTTCGTGTTCCAGCTCGGCCCCCTGGAGATCACCGGCTACGGGCTGATGATGATGGTCGCCTTCCTGATGGGGGGCTGGCTCATCGCGCTGGAGCTCAAACGGCGGGGGCTGTCGGAGGACTACGCCGCCGACATGATCGCGGCGGCCGTCATCGGCGGAATCGTGGGCGCCAAGCTCTGGTACGTCGCGGTGGCCCAGGACGCCGGGGCCCTCTTCTCCAGGGGCGGCCTGGTCTGGTACGGAGGCTTCATCGGGGGAGCGGCGGCGGTGATTCTCAACGGGTGGCGGCTGAAAGTCCCCATCCGCTGGACCATGCAGCTCGCCGCTCCCGCCTTGGCCGCCGCCTACGCGCTCGGCCGCATCGGCTGCTTCCTGGTCAACGACGACTACGGGCGGCCGACCGATCTGCCGTGGGGGGTGAAGTTCCCCCAGGGCCTCCCGCCTTCGACCGCCGTGAGCATGGAGCAGCTCTTCGGTATTCCAGTCGCGCCCGGAACCGATCCCTCCACCGTGCTTTCGGTGCATCCCACGCAGATCTACGAGGCGATCATCATGCTGGGCGCCTTCATGCTGCTGTGGTCACTTCGGAAACGTGGGCATTCGATCGGGTGGATCTTCGGGCTCTATCTCGCCATCGCCGGCGTCGAGCGGTTCCTGATAGAGATCCTGCGGGCCAAGGACGACCGGTTCCTCGGTCCGTTCACCCTGGCACAACTCACCAGTGTCATCCTGGTGGCCTTCGGCATCTGGATCATGCTGAAATTGAGAAAGGCCGACGATCCTCCCCCGAGTGCCTATCTGGCTACTGGCAGGAGCCCCCAATAGACAGTTTTTTGACAGCTGGCTAAACGATTGGCGCTTATAGACATAGGTAATGCACTCTAAACCCGTCAAACTTCTGGTCGGAACTGACCAACTTCTGGAGCCCGGGCAGAGCATGGTAAACTCTTGTCCCCCAGTGGTTTGGCAGAATGTGCAGCACTGGCATCACCCTTGCTTATATCATGGCCGAGAAGCTGAGAGGCTTCTGTCGCAAGTGGTAGGTCGAAGAAGGGTGAAGCGAGCACATCGGCTTGTCTTCGTATACTCAGGGGGCGATCTACCACCGCTAGACCAAGGGGCCCG
>JACCRH010000160.1 GCA_013813675.1 Gemmatimonadales bacterium | reverse complement strand
CGTAGGACGCGATGAGCGTGGAATCGAGCCCGCCACTCAGGAACGCGCCCACCGGCACGTCGCTCAGCAGGTGGGCCGACACCGTCTCCGCCAGCAGGGCGTCGATCCGCTCCAGCAGCTCCGCCTCCCCCTCGGGCCACTTGGGGCCGTAGCTGAGCTGCCAGTAGCGCTCCACTCGCGCCTTGTCGTCTTCCCAGACCATGTAGTGGGCCGGCGGTAGCGCCCGGACCCGGGGAAAGAAGGTTTGGGGCGGTTGGACGAACCGCAGTGTGAGATACTGGTCCAGCGCGTGGGGCGAGAGCTCGGCGAGGCTCGGGTCGTCGGCCAGCAAGGCTTTCACCTCGGAGGCGAAGGTCAGCCGGCCGCCCGCGACGGTGTAGAACAGCGGCTTCTGCCCGAAGTGGTCCCGGCCCAGCAGCAGCCGGCGCCGGGAGCGGTCCCAGAGGGCAAAGGCGAACATGCCGCGGAGCCGCGACAACATGCCCTCGCCGTGCTGCTCGTACAGGTGAAGCAACACCTCGGTGTCGGTCCGGGTGCGGAAGCGGTGGCCCGCCGCCTCCAGCTCGGGACGAAGCTCGGGATAGTTGTAGATCTCTCCGTTCATCACCACGACCAGCGTGCCATCCTCGTTGGCGATCGGCTGGTGGCCGCCGGCGATGTCGATGATGCTCAGGCGCCGGGCGCCCAGGCCGGCGCCCCCTTCCACGAAGACGCCCCAGTCGTCGGGACCCCGGTGGTGGATCGCGTCGCACATGCAACGGATTTCCCGCTCCGACACCGGCGCCGGACCTACCCGGCCCACGATTCCGCACATCTCAGGCGGCCTTTCGGGCCCGGGCCACCATCATGTAGCCGGGCGAGAAGGGGATCAGGCGGTCGAGCATGGTCCAACCCCGCAGCGCGGGGTAGACCGCGGAGTACAGCTTGTACGCCATCCCCACCTTGTCGAGCGCCTCGGCCGACATCGGCGCGGTGTCGCCATGGAAGTCCTGTTCCGCCGGCTGCTTCCCCTGCATGGCCTTCCGGTGGTAGGCGTAGTTGAGCACGTCCTCCAGCGACTCGGTGAAGATCCGGCAATAGTCTTCCACGCTCTGCACCGTCAGGCCATGGCGTTGCATCAGCCGCCGGGCCTCCGCCGGGGGATAGCCGTCGCGTGCATGGCCGAACCCCTCCTGATCGGCGGTGAAGCCGAGCACGCGCTTGAGCGCGAAGCCGGGACGTCCGTGCTCGCCCTTGGGGGCCATGAACAGAAACTCGCCTCCCGGCTTCAGCACCCGCACCATCTCGGCGAAGAAGGTATCGTCGTCGGCGATGTGCTCCAGAAAGTTGATCGCCGCGACCACGTCGAAGGACGCGCTGGGAAAGGGCAGCGAGCGCTCGTCGATGTGCACCACCCGCTCGCCGACCAGTTCTCGCGCGGAGCGCACGTGGTCCCGCTCAAAATCGCAGCTGGTCCAGGTGCCGCCCTGCTGGCGCAGAAAATAGGACGTGAGCCCAGTGCCGCAGCCCAGCTCCAGGCAGCTCCGCCCCTCCACAGGGGGCAGGTGGTCGAGCAGCGCCTTCATCGTCTCCCTCTTCTTGAGGGAGCGACGGAACAACTTGATCTGCCACGGCTCGGTCAACGGTCCGCCTCCGGTCATGATGCCAGCGCGCCCGAGCGCCGGTAGTCTTCCAGCGTGCGCCGGATGCCCTCCGGCAAGTCCACCCGCGGAGCCCAGTCGAGCGCCTCCCGGGCGCGGGTGGTGTCGAACTCCAAATCGCTCCAGAAGAAGTCCATCCGCCGGCGGTAGATCGGCGGGTCGACGCCGAGCACGCGGGAGACGTCCTCCACCGCTCCGGCGACCGCCAGCATCGGCGTGAGCGGAAGCCGTACGCCGAAGCGGCGGCGCCCGGTGGCGGCCTGGACCTCGGCCACCAGATCGCGCAGGGTGCAGGCCTTGGGTCCCGCCAGGATAAAGCTCTCTCCCAGCGCCCGGTCGCGCTCGCAGGCTCGGAAGAAGCCGGATACCACGTCGTCCACGTAGATCATGTGGCGCCGTCCGGTGCCGGTCCCGAAGAAGGGGAAGCGGCCCGCGCTCACACCCTTGAACAGCTTGAGCAGCCGATGGTCCCGCGGCCCGTAGACGTCGGCGGGCCGGAGAATCGTATACGGCAGCGCGCGCTCCTGGCCGAACTCCCGGACCAGCCGCTCCGCCAGCACCTTGGTGCGCTCGTAGATGTTGCCCGGCGCGAGCGGCGAGTCCTCGCGGGTGATGCCCGGCGCCCGGTGCCCGTAGATGCCGATCGTGCTGCAGTACACGAAGCGGCGGACCCCCTCTTCCGCCGACGCCTCGAGCAGCCGCCTGGTGCCATCGAGGTTGACCGACTCGAAGAACTGGTCGCTCTTGGCGCCCTCCCGCATGGCCACGGCCAGGTGGAAGACGTGGGTGGCGCCACGAACCGCCTGTCGGCAGAGCTCCGCATCCGTGATGCTGCCCGACACCACCTCGACGCCCTGGCGCCGGAGCAGCTCCACGTTGGCCCGCTCTTCCGGTCGCTCGTCCAGGCCGAGCACCACGACCTCCGCGCCGAGCCTGCGCCCCTGCTCCGCCAGGTGGGATCCGATGAACCCGGTTCCGCCGGTTACCAGCAGCCTCATCCGTAGCGCCGCTCCAGCGCGGCAACGATCCGCTCGCTGGCATGGCCGTCGCCGTAGGGACTCACCGCGTTCGCCATCCGCTCATAGGCCTCCTTCGACGAGAGGAGCCCGCTCGCGGTGGCGACGATGCGCGCCCGGTCGGTGCCCACCATGACGGCGGTGCCGGCCTCCACGCCTTCAGGCCGCTCCGTCGTGTCCCGGAGCACCAGGACCGGCTTGCCCAGGCTCGGCGCCTCCTCCTGCACCCCACCGCTGTCGGTCAGGATCAAATGCGACCGGGCCATGAGATGGACGAATTCCAGGTAGTCCACCGGCTGGATCAGCCGCACCCGCGGCGTGTCGCACAGCATGGCTTCCACGGTGCCTTTGACCTGGGGGTTGGGGTGGACCGGCAGAACCACCTCGATATCGGGAAACGCGGCCACCAGGTCCGCGATGGCGCCGCAGGTGGCCTGGAGCGGCGCCCCGAAGCTCTCGCGGCGGTGAGTGGTGACCAGCACCAGTCGGGCGTCGGGATCGAGCGACGCCAGGGCCGGCGTCTTGAACCGATAGTCGGGCTTCACCGTCCCGAGCAGGGCGTCGATCACGGTGTTGCCGGTGAGCAGCACGGTGTCGGCAGGGACGCCTTCGGCCAGCAGCCGGTCGCACGCGGTGCTGGTGGGGGCAAAATGAAGCTCGGCCAGCCGGGTGGTAAGCACCCGGTTCATCTCTTCGGGAAACGGATGGTATCGGTTGCCGGTGCGAAGGCCGGCCTCGACGTGACAGGAGGGAATCCGCTCCAGGTAGGCGGCAAAGGACGCCGCGAAGGTGGTCATCGTGTCCCCCTGGACCAGCAGCACGTCCGGCTTCAACTCCCGGAGGAGCGCCGGCAACCGGTCGAGAACCCGCGCCGCGACCCCGGCCGGCGACTGGCCGGGAGTCATGATCTCCAGATCGTGATCCGCGGTCAGGGCGAACACGTCAAGCACCTGGTCGAGCATGTCCCGGTGCTGCGCCGAGACACAGACCAGGCTCTCGAAGCGCTCGGGGCGCTCCTGGAGCCGGCGCACCACCGGCGCCATCTTGATCGCTTCGGGCCGGGTGCCGAAGACGCTGAGGACCCGGATCATCGGGCGGGCGCGACCGCATCGAGCCGCTCCGCCAGCGCCTGCATGGTGACGAAGCGGAAGCCCCGCTCGACGACCCGCGCGAAGACCTTGCGAAGAACCTGCTCCCGGACCCCCTCGTAGCAGGGATGGCCGTAGAGCACCACCAGCTCGCGGCCCTCCAAGTGGCGGTCGAGCTGGTCCAGCATCTGGTCATCGGGCGTGCCGCGTGCGCCATGGTACTCGAGGAACGGCACGGTGCGCGGCCCGCACAGCGTCACCGGAATCGTCCAGTGCCTGAGCCGGCGCCCATCGGCGTCCGCTCTCCGGGGCTCGCCTCCGATGGCATCGCCGTCATAGCTGAAACCCATCCGGTCGAGCATCCGCATCACTCGCCCGTCGGAATAGAATCCCGGCGAGGAGAACCCGGCCGGTTTGCCGAGATGACGGGTGAAGTGCCCGTAGGACTCCTGCACGTCGGCCTCCAGCACGGTGTCGGGGAGCTCGTGGAAGCGGCGGCTCCACACCACGTGGTCCATTCCACCGTGGAGCCCGAGCTCGTGGCCTTCCTGCTGCAGCGCGTGTAGCACCGGCACGAACTTGAGCCCGACCGGGCGCGCCAGCGCGGTTTCGAGCAGGAACCGCGGCCAGCCGGTTTTCTGGATCAGGTGCACCGCGTCCTTGTCAGCCAGCTTGGCCTTCGAGCGCGCGATCCCCTTCCCCAACCATTCGCGCAGGTTGGTGGACCGCCCCATGTTGACGAAGAAGGTGTTGGGGACCGCGAAGTCGCGGCAGACCGCTCGGATGCGGGGGAGCCCGTCGGTGACGCAAACCCGGTGATCGACGTCCCAGCGGAAAATGAAGAGCCGATCGCTCACCGGCCCACCCGCGCACCGATCTCGAGATACAGACGCTCGAACTGTTCCGCCGACCGGTCCCAGTCGAAGAGACGAAGCGCGCGAGCCCTGCCCGCCTGCCCCATCCTGCGCCGGCGCTCCGGGTCCGCCAGCAACGACCCGATCGCCTCGGCCAGTGCCGCGGTGTCGCCGCGGGGCACCACGAGGCCGGTGACCCCGTGCTCTACCACTTCGGGCAATCCGCCCGCGTCGCTGGCCACCACGGGCACCTCGCACCCCATCGCTTCGGCCGCCGGAATCCCGAACCCCTCCTCCAGCGACGGGATGACGGAGATGGCGCAGGCTCGGTAATACTGGGGGAGCGTCACGTTGGGCACCCAGCCGAGGAAGGTCACGTCGTCAGTGATGCCCAGCTCCTCGGTGAGCTTGACCAGCGCCGGACGCTCGAAGCCGTCACCCGCGAGCACCAGCTTGAGGTCGGGAAACCGCGGCTTCAACTGGGCTACCGCTTCGACCAGGAACCGGATGCCTTTTCGGGGGAACAGCTGACGGCAGGCAAAGATCATCTGACTGCCGAAGCGCGGATCCACGCCGTCGCCCCCTGTGGCGGGGCTGAACCGCCGGAGGTCGGTGCCGTTGAAGATGAGGCGGATGCAGCGCTCGGGGGCTCCCGCGCGAAGGGCGTGCTGGCGGCAGTCCTCGGTGATGGCGGTCAGCGCATTCACGTGGCTCAGCGTCCAGCGCAGCGGCGGCCGCACGTACCACCGGGTGGGAAAGTCATAGCCCTGCTCCGGATTCACGTAGACGTCGCCACCGTGCATGGTGATGAGGCTGGGAATCTCGAGACGCTTGGCGGCGAGCACCGCTGCCGGACCGGTCGGGATCGCCCAGTGCGCGTGCAGGACGTCGGCGCCACGCTCGCGAGCCGCGGACACGGTCGCCCGGTATTGGGCCTCCATGTAATGCGCCATGACCGCGAGGCGCGCGAATCTACCCACGAGGCTCACCTTACCCTGCGCCACTCGGCCGTAGGTGAGATCCGAGGGCAGCTCCATGGGGAACCGCACCACGTCCACCCCGTCGAAGCTGTCGCGGGCGGGCAAGGAGCGGTCGCCGGGCGTCACCACCGTGACCTGGTTTCCCCGGCGCACCAGGTGGCGGTTGATGTCGTGGACGTAGGTCGCCTGGGTGTCGTTGGCGTGCTGGGGATACCAGTAGGTGGGACAGACGATGCGCAACGGCGTTCCCGCTCGCCGTTGGCCCGGCTGGGGCACGTCCGGCGTCGCGACCTCCAGCGAGCCTTTGGTCATCGACTATCCCCGAGAATCAAGTGATCCGAAACGGCAAGCCCCGGCGTAAGTTCAACATCCATGCCACGTCAGGGCGCTCCAGGCGAGCATTTACCCGCCCCGGAAGCGGGCCCCGGGCGCTGCCGGACGTCATGCTGCCGGGCAGAGACCGGCGCGGGGCCGGGCCGCGTCTCCCAGGCCACCCAGCCCTGCATTCTAATCAAACTTGCAACATCCTGCAGTCATAGGGGTTACTCCAGCAACGCACGCACCTTCGAAGCCAGGTCGTCCTGGGTGAAGGGCTTGGCCAGAAATGGCTCCCCGGGCTCGAGCAGGCCACCGCGAAAGACTTCAGAGGCGAAGCCCGACATGTAGAGAATCGGCTTTCCCGGCCAGCGCGCTTCCACGTGACGGCCGAGCTCGCGACCGTTCATCCCTGGCATTTTGATGTCGGTGAGGACGAGATGAACGGGTCCGGCGTGCTCCTCGATCGTGGCCAGGGCCTCTCGGCCGTGGCGGGCCTCGAGTGCCTGGTAGCCGGTCCAGGTGAGCATCCGGCAAGCCAGTCGTCGCACCGCCTCTTCGTCGTCCACGACGAGAACGGTGTAGCCGCCGGGAGGCCGGTCCGGCCGCTGCGAGGAGGGGGAGGGGCCTCGCGGATCGGAATCGTGATGTCGGGGCGAGAGCATGGACTGGATTGCGAAGGTACCAGCCCCGCGGTGAGGCTCGCAAGCTCCATTTGGGGTCCTCACCCGGCACCCGGACGTGAGCGATCCGCGAGAACCACGAGGCACGTGGTGGCGTTGCTAAGGCAACCGGCACCGGGGTACGATGGGGCGTGGCTCCTCGGCGACACCGGTGCGGGATAGGCGCACCAGAATCAGGCCAGAGACGATGACACTCGATCCTCGAATGCGCTCCCCGCGGCGGAGCTAGTGGTGTCGGACCCGCGCCGGCCGGGCGGTCGGAGGGCCCGTCCACCCGACCCCGGGTCCGGTGCCCGTCTGGTCGAAGTCGCCCGCGATGCCTCTCTCCGCGAGCGCCTCATTGCCCGGGACGAGCAGGCACTCGTCGAGCTGGTCGATCTGGCCACACCGTGGCTCCTCAACATCACTCAGGCGATGCTCCAGGATCAGGACGAGGCCGAGGAGGTGGTCATGGAGACGTTCCGGACGGTGTGGCAGAACGTCAGTCCTGCTGGAGAAGGCTACGCCGGACTCATGCCCTACCTCATTCGAGTCGCCCGGCACCGGGCCATCGATCGGTTGCGCAGCCGGCGGCGGCAGGTTCGCAAGCTCGCCGCCTTGGCGGTAGAGTCGGAGCAACAGTCCGTCGGCCCGGTCGAGCCCGACGAGGCCGGCCACCCCGGCTGGCAGGTTCACACCCAGGTGCATTCGGCGCTGGAGTCTCTGCCGGTGGACCAGCGCACCGCTGTCCGGCTCGCCTATTTCGAGGGACTCACGCAGTCGGAGATCGCCGCCCAGCTGGGCATTCCCCTGGGCACGGTGAAGACTCGGCTGCGGCTGGCGTTCGGCCGCCTCCGCACGGCACTGGGTGGCCTGAAAGACTGGGCCGTATGACGCCGCATGAATGGTTCATCGAGCACCGGCTCGACTATGCCACTCGCACGCTGGACGGCGAGGACAACAGAACTTTCGAGGCTCACCTGCCCCAGTGCGCCGAATGCCGGCACGAGATCGCCCTGACCGAGACCGACCTGGCCTGGCTGCCGATGGGTCTGGCGCCGGTGGCGCCCCGGCCGGGATTCCGGCGCCGCGTCATCGAGCACGTGTTGGAGGGCGGGAGGGCTCGCCGCGCGCGGTGGATGGTGCCGGTCGGATTAGCGGCATCGGCTGCGCTGGTGGCGTCGGGGTGGTACGCGGGGCAGTCGCGGGCCGACACCCTCCGCCGGGCGCTCGAAGGCCAGGGAGCGATGGTGGCGGCCCTGCGGGATACCCTGTCGGTCATGCGCCAGGCGGGCCGGGTGCTCCAGGCCAGCGTGGACGTGGGAGAGGCCCGCGGCGGGCTGCTCATCTTCGCGGACGAGGTGACCCATCGCTGGAACGTGGTCATTCACGGCCTGCCGCCGGCCCCTGCCGGACTCGGGTATCAGTTCTGGTTCATCTGCGACGATGGAATGGTGCGGGGGGCCGAGGTGGCGGTGGACATACACCGTCCCACCATGTTTACCACCGGCATGCCTTCGAGCTGCCCCACCGTGAAGGGTGCCGCACTCACGGTGGAGCCCCTGGTCGGCAACCACGGCCCACCCCGGGGCAAGGCCCTGGTCCATCTCATGCTCTGACGCGCCCCGGAGTGGGCGTCGTGCGCATGTCGACGGTCGTCAGGCCGCGCGCTAGCACCCACCCGAGCAGAATAAGGCCCACCCCGCCGATGGCGACGAAGAGCCAGTCGTAGAGTGGGACGTGGGCGGGCAGATCGCGAACGTGGTGCAGGCCGAGGATGTGGTGGTCAATGAGTCCTTCGACCAGGTTGAACATGCCCCAGACGAGAATCAGCGGTATCGGGGGTCACCATTGGCCTGAAAGTGATGGCTCGGCTCTTTTCGTCACCGGGCCGGCCGCCTAAGTCGGGCTCGAGAAGCCGCGTCGTCTGCCGGGCCAATCGGTGCTTTCACCGAGTCGCCCGGGGAGCTAGCTTGAACGCATGAGGATCGCCCTCGCACTCGTTTTCCTGCTCTTCCGACTGGAGCCCCTCGCCGGCGCCGCCATGTGCCTCGTCGAATCCACGGCCCCAGCGCATGAGTGCGGTAGCGAGGAGCAGGCGACTCCGCAGCCGGCCGGCTCGCACGCGGCCATGGCGGCCACGGCCAACGGCCCCGCGACGTGCCCCCTGGCGGTTTTCTGCGCGCCGGGCGCCCCGGTCGCTCTTTCGCTTGCGAGCGCGGCCGGATCGGCGCTCTACCCGGAACATGGCCAGCCCTCGCTGACCGCCATCGGGATGCATGCCGGCGAACCCGCAGCCCCCCCGATCCCCCCTCCCATCGCCTGACTTCCGTGTGATCCCGCGGCCCCGGTCACTCCGGGTCCGCGCCCGTTCGTCTTCTCACAGGAAGAGGTCAGGCAGTCATGCGCTCTGGAGCTTTCGTGCTCCTGACGCTGTGCGGCACCGCGCGTGTGGTGCCGGCACAGGTCGTCCAGGACACCGTGCTGGCGCGTCTCACCAATGAGGCGCTCGCCGCCAATCCCTCGTTGTCGCGCGCCGCCGCCGCGATGCGTGCCGCCAACGCCCGCGTACCTGCCGCCGGGGCGCTCCCTGATCCCACGCTCACGGCGGGGGTCATGAACCTCACCCTGCCCCGGTTCGCCTTCCGAGAAAGTGATTTTACCGAGGTGGATATCGAACTGGGCCAGGAACTGCCCTGGCCTGGCGTCCTCGGCGCGCGGACGGACGCGGCCCGGGCCCAAGCGCGGGCCCGAAGCGCGGAGGCGTCTGCCCGGCGCAGGGAGGTCGCAGTGCGGGTGGCCGAGCTCTACCACAGCCTGCGGTATGTCGCGACGGCGCAGGCGGTGCTCGCCCGCCAGCAGCGCCTGCTCACGGCTGGGATGGAGGTCTCGACTGCCCGCTACGCGGCGACCAGCGCCCCCCAGGTCGATCCCCTGCAGGCGCGGGTCGCGGTGGCGCGCCTCGACGCGGAGGCGGTGGACCTCGCGGCGCGTGACGCGATGTTGCGCGCCGCGCTCCGGGCCGTGCGCGGCGTGAGGGACGGGATGACCTCACGGTCGAGTTGCTCGACCCGAGCCGGATCCACAAGGCGGTCGCGGTCGCCGACGACGCCCCCCGCGTCGACGGCAGGGGCGCGCTCGGCGCGCACCCTCGCGTCGCCGCCCGCGAGGCCCTCCTCGAGGCCGCCGAGCGCACCGCCAGGGCCGAAGCGCTGATGGCGCGCCCTGACTTTACGGTGATGACCCGATACGGCGCGCGTCCCCTCGGCTCCGACTTCTTCTCCGCGTCTGTCGGCATCCGCCTTCCACTCTGGGCCGGCCGGAAACAGCGCAAGCTGGCGGAGGCTGCACGAGCCGATGCCGACGAGGCGCGCGAGGCCGTCGCGGAGACACGAGCGGAGCTCGCGGCCGAGGTGGAGACGATCGCAGCAGAGGTGAGGCGCGGGGAGCAGCACCTACGCCTGCTCGCTGAGGGCGTCGTGCCCGCTGCCCGCGAGACGGCGGGGGCCAGTCTCCGGGGCTACCGGGCCGGTCAGGCGGATTTCGCAACGGTGCTAGCGGCTCAGGATGCGCTCTACCGGGCGGAGCTCGACGCCGCCCGAGCCACAGCGGAGCATCTCACGCACCGAGTCATGCAGACCCAGCTGCTCGCGCCTGAGGTGGCGCCATCATGACAACTGCCAACGTCAGTCGTGGGCTCCGGATGATCGCACTGCTGGTCGGCGCGGTCGCAGCGCTCGGCTGCGCTCGGGGGGAGCACTCTCCCACCTCGTCGAGGGCTGGCAGCCGCGACTCCGGAGGGAGCGCCGCCATGAAGGACATGGCGGACATGCCTGGGATGGCCGGCATGCCCGGGATGGAGACGCCCCGCACTGCCGCCCGGACGGACACCGCGGGTGTCCCGCTCGACCGGCGCTCGGCGAACCGGCTGGGCATCACCTTCGCCCGCGCGGCCGAGCGCCCGATGCAGCAGGACGCCCGCGTGGTGGGCACGCTTACCTACGCAGAGCCCCGCCGGGTATACGT
>JACCRH010000435.1 GCA_013813675.1 Gemmatimonadales bacterium | reverse complement strand
TCCCAGCAGTCGATACTCGGCTTTGGAGCCGTGCTGCCAGCGTCCGCCGAACAGAAAGACGATCACCGGCGCGGCCGCGCGCGTGCCGCGAGGGCGGTAGAGGTCCAGCCGCTGCCTGGTCCCGCTGCCGTAGGCCAGGTCCGGCAACAGGAGAAAATGGTCCCGGAGCAAGACCGCTTCCGCCACTCGCCGCGCGGAGCAACCCATGGCCGGTACCAGTGCCAGCAAGAGCAGGAGCCAACGCGACGAACGAAACCCCCTCTCGATGAGAAGGGGTTCGTCTCCAGCGATCGACGGCACCGATTGCATCAGCGCAACGAACTCGCACTCGAGGGGTCTGGCATGATACGCTGCCCGGGCCTCGGGGGTCCAGGTTGCGGATCACCAGACGCCCCGGCGACGAGGCCCCGGCGATGGTCAGCGCGGTGGCAGGTCGGGCTGCGCAACCACCGGACAGTTGATGATCGCCTGGGTCGAGCGAAGGCCGCCAATATAGGGATTCCCGGGCCCGGGCGGGTTGATCATGGCACTGGTGACGTGACCGGCTTTGATCAGCCGCTTCAACTCGTCGAGCGAACGGATGCGCTCGACCTTGCCGTCTTTCACCGCGGCGGGCGTCCACATGTTGACGTGGGCGTCCCACAGGGGACTGTAATTGTTGCTCGGCGAGGCGTCCGTGTTGCGTGGAGGGATCGGGAAGACGTTGATTGGATCGATGCCGCCATTGCGGAGAGAGGTGGAGAACCCCTGGTCCTCGCCCGAGTTGATGTCGGTGCTTCCATTCAGCACAGGTGAGAAGCCGAGCAGCGCGGAATTGTCGGACGGCATCGACTGTCCATACCCGGGGACGTGGGCCAGGCGAGGGGTGAATACGCCCTTCTCGAGCACCGCCGGCAAGTCGGCAGACACGTCGGTGACGAGGTGGTAGTAATACTGCTTGCCGTCATGAAAGCCATCCAGCAGCGACATCGTAACCGTGCGCTTCTTGAGATCGATCGCTTTCAGCCGGTCGTGCGCGCCACTCGCATTCTGCACCATCTGCACGTTCAACACGACACCGCTCGGCAGCACCGCCATCGACGACCATTCCGTATCGCCCGTGGCGCCAGGGGTGAACGACTTGGGCGGAAAATACGTCGGGGCGTCGCCCGGCGTGACTTCATATTCGGGCGCAAAATCCACGTTCCCCTTGAACCGCATCACGCCACCGCGCAGCGTGACGGCTTGCGCACCCGCTGTACCGGCCGCTTTCGCCATCTTGGGCGCATAGTTGATCCCCAACCGCCGCGCGACTTCGAAGTCGGATGCCTCGGTGATGATATAGTAGACATTCTCGTCGCGGGGGGATTGGCCGCGATACAGCGGCAGGGTGACCGTAGCTTTGCGATAGGTGAAGTCGACGGCAAGCGCGCTCTTCAGAAACACGTTGTCGCTTGCCTTGAACTTCACGGCCGTGGCGGACGAATAGGCAGGTCGACCTGATTCCTTGGCCGCCGTCGCCACCAGCGAGGTCGCCTCCGAGCGGGCGGCAGCGCCGCGCTCCTGCGCCATGAGGGTCGTGGTCAGAGGTGAGAGGAGAAGGATGGCCAAGGCTGGTCCCACCAAAGAGTCTTTCGGAAGGTGATTCATTCTCGCTCCGGTAGCGCGGTTGATACACCCAGCTTTGATCGGCCCCCGCTGCTTTCGGGTCCCGGCGGGGTGGTGCGTCAGTTGTCGGTGCCGAGTCCCTGGAGGAACGCCACCACCTGCGCCCGCTGGCCGGGGTCGGTCAGATAGAAGGGATGCGGTGCCGTGGCGCCCCGTCCGGGGTCGAGCAGATTATCGAGGGTGGGGACCGAGTTGTCGTGCAGGAACACCGGCTTCCGCGCCAGATCCAGGAGGAGTGGTAAGGCGGTCCCGCGGATGTCACCGCGGATGCTCGCGTTCACGATGACCATCTTGTCGTCGAAGATCGAGGGGGCGGTGTTCACCACCGGGTTGAGCGGCGGCTGGCGTGTCGCGAGCGTGTCTGGATCGTCACCCGGGAAGATCGTCGCCATGGGAACGATGAACGTTGGCACCGGCTGGCCTTGATCGACGTTGTGGCACTCGGTGCAGCCCACGGTGCGGAACAGTTGGCGCCCGTCGGCGCTGCCCCCCATGCCAGTTGGCGCCGCGAGCCCGGCCAAGTAGGCGTTCATCGCGAACAACCTGGTGTCGTCCACGCGGATGCCGAGCGGCGCGTCCTGGCCAGGTGCCGC
>JACCRH010000400.1 GCA_013813675.1 Gemmatimonadales bacterium | reverse complement strand
ATCTCGATGACGTCGACGTACGCATGGGTGGTAATCTCCCCGGCGACCACGCATTGGCCGGTCGTCACCAGCGTCTCGCAGGCGACGCGGGCCACCGGATCGAGCGTGAGGATCGCATCAAGGATCGCGTCGGAGATCTGGTCGGCCACCTTGTCGGGATGGCCTTCGGTCACCGACTCGCTGGTGAAAACGTGCTGCTTTACAGCGGCCATACGAGGTCGCTCGGGTGGGGGTGAGGTGGCGCGGGCGGGCCTAGTGCGGCCTCAAACTACCCACCCGTCCCCGCCCCGGCAACGCCGAACTGGGATCGAGCAGGCGCACGTCGATGAACTCGCTGACCGTCTCCCGCAGCGCGGCTGACACCTCGTCGGCGCTGGCCGCGGCGAGCGCGATGTCGGCCGCGCGGCGGGCCGCCTCCTCGGGCACCGTCCGCACCACCCACTTGACCAGCGGCAGTGCCGGCGGCGAGACGCTGAGGCAATCGTACCCCAGCCCCACCAGCAGCACGGCACTGAGCGCTTCCGAGGCCATCTCGCCGCAGACGCTGACCGGCAGTCCGGCCGCCCGGCCCACCTCCACCACCCGGTGCAGCTGCCGCACGATCGACGGGTGATGCGGCGTGAAGCGGTCGGCCAGCCGGGCGTTGCCGCGATCCACCGCCATGGTGTACTGGGTGAGATCGTTGGTGCCCACGCTGAAAAAGGCGCTGACTTCTGCCAGCCGGTCGGCGATCAGGACGGCCGCCGGCGTCTCGATCATCACGCCCACCGCCAGCGTCTCGGCGGCCCTCACGCCGGCCGCCTTGAGCGACTCCGCCTCCTCCTGCACCATGGCCCGCGTCTCCAGGACCTCCTCCACCCGGGTGACCAGGGGCAGCATCAGTTGGACGTCGCGCCCCCAGGCGGCTCGCAGCAGCGCCCGGATCTGCGGCCGGAACACCTCGGGCTCGTCCAGGCACACCCGGATCGAGCGCCAGCCCAGAAAGGGATTGGCCTCCTGCGGCGCCTTGAAGGCGGCGGGAAACTTGTCGCCCCCCAGATCGAACGACCGGATGATGACGGTGCGGTCGGGAAAGGCCATCGCAACCCGGCGGAAGTATGCCGCCTGCTCGTCTTCCGTGGGGAGGGTGGCGCGACCGGTGAGCAGAAACTCGGTGCGGAGGAGGCCGACACCCTGAGCCCCGAGCCGCAGGGCCGGCTCGATCTCCTCCGGCAGGTCGACGTTGCCCATGAGCAGAATGGGACGCCCTTCGGGCGTCACGGCCGGTTGCTCGACCACGCCCTCGAGCTGGAGCTCGAGCTTGTGCCGGCGGCTGACCTGGGTCTTCGCGTCGTCCAGCTCGTCTCGAGTCGGATCGAGGAGGATGACGCCGCTCTGGCCGTCGAGCAGCAGCATGGTGCCGCTGGGGATGCGGGCGAGCGCCCCGACCGCGCCCATGACTGCGGGGATGCCGAGACTGTGCGCCAGGATGGCGGCGTGGGCGGTCCGGGTGCCTTCCTCGCTCACCAGGCCCACGACGTGATCGCGGTCGAGCTGGACGGTGAGTCCGGGCGAGAGCTCGTGCGCCACGACGATCACCTGTTCGTCGGACGGCATGGCCCACAGCTCGGTGCCGGAGCGGCCGAGCAACCGGTTGATGATGCGGAGCTGAATGGCGTGCAGATCCGCCAGGCGCTCCCGCAGGCGCGCGGCCCCCGACCATAGGTTCCTCAGCTCCAGCGCCTTGAACTCGTAGGCGGTCTCGGCGCTGAAGTGGTTCTTGCGGATCAGGACCTCGACCGACTTGAGGAACTCCGCGTCCTGCGCCATCAGGATCTGGGCGTCGAAGATCCGGGCTTCCTCGGGCCCGGCGCGCCGCAGCACCTTTTCCCCGAGATCGTGGAGGTGGGCGACCACCTCCGCTACCGCTTCCCGGAGCCGGGTGACCTCCACCTCGACGTCGTCCGGTGAGACGGCCCGGTCGGGGACCTCGGGGAACTCCCACTGCACGATGAGCGCGGGGCCCATAACTACCCCGGGCGACACGCCGACTCCACGCACGACACGCGACACGCTCACGTCTCCCCGAATCCGCCGGATACCAGTTGAGTGATCGCCTCCACCGCCTGCTCCGCGTCATGTCCGTCGGCTCGGATCACGATGGAGCTGCCGCATTCGGCGGCCAACATCATCACGCCCATGATACTCTTGCCGTTTACGGCGAGTCCGTCCTTGAAGAGCTCGATCTCGGCCTCGAAGGTGCTCGCCAGGCGCACGATCTTGGCCGCCGGCCTGGCGTGCAGCCCCTCCTGGTTGATGATCTTCGCCTCGCGCTCGATCATGGCAACACCCAGCGGAAGACGACGAGCAGAACGAGGGCCAGCAGGGTGAAGCGCACGGTGGTGAGCGAGGCGCCGAACCACCGGGTCACCGCGACGCCGGTGGCGGCCACCGCGAGGGCCCCGAAGGCGGCCGGCCAGCCGATGGCCTCCAGGTACCAGGCACCCACCAGCGGGATCGCCGCGCCCACGCTGAAGCCGGCGGCCGGCCCCACCCGCTCGATCGCCTTGGCGATCCAGGACTGGGCGATCGCGCTCCCCACGCCCATCCCGGCGTCGAGGCCGGTCCGGAGCGCCCAGATCCCGGTCCCCACCCGGGCCAGGTTGTACAAGAGCAGAAAAGCCAACAACGCCCACCAGCTCGCGCCCATCACCACCCCGATCAGCGCACCGCCGAGCAGGAGCGGCAGCAGGCCGGCCCAGAAGAGCTGATCGCCCAGCGCGCCCAGCGGGCTGCACAGGGCGGTGCGGAGCCTGGCGATCTGAGCGCCCGGCACCGCGTCGTACTCGGCCCGGGCGGTCGCCCCCAGGGCCAGGCCCGCGAGATTGGGATTGCAGTTGAAGAACTCGGCCGAGCGGACGACGGCCTCGGTGTGCCGCACCGGGTCGACCGTCTTGAGATCCTCCAACAGCGGCTCGGCGGCGTAGCCCATGCCGACGCCCAGCATCCGCTCGTAGTTCCAGGTCCCCTGCACCGCGAAAAGTCTCAGCCATGCGCGCCCGCCGCCGTTCATCGCAGCGCCGCCACGAGGAGACCCACCAGGGCCCCGGCACCGAGCCAGCGGAGCCGTAGCCCCCTGCCGGCGTTCCTGAGGGCTCCGCCGATCACCGCCGAGAGTCCGCACCCCATCGCCACCAGCGTGAGACCGAGCGCCGTGGATCGATCCAGCCGTGCGAGGGGCTCGGCCAAGACCCACCCGGCGACCAATCCCAGAGCGGTGAGGGCGGCGCCCCGCGCGGCGTCCCGCAGCAGCGAGCTGTACTGCAGCCGCCGGATCGCGCCACTGTCTCCCGCCGCCAGCGCCGCGACGCAATGCTGGATGGCCCGGGCGTTGGCCCGGCGCACCAGTTGGAGGCTGAAGCCGCCCAGCACGGCGATGGCCAGTCCGAGCGCCGCGCTCAGCCCGAGCGCGAACTGCCAGGGCGAATCGGAGGCGAGCGCGGTGGCCGCCACCGTGGCCGGCCCGTAGTCGGGATAGCGGACCGCGCCGACCGGGAGGACGTCGAGCGCGAAGAGCTCGAACAGAACCCCGACCCGAAGGCCGGCCTCCACGTCGCCCGCCAGCCATCCCGCCACCGCCCCCGCCACCACCGGTCGCGCGATCATGGCCTGAGGCACGCTCACCAGATCGAGGCCGACGAGGGTGCCCCAGGTGATGAGCAGGAGCGCGCCGGAGAGAGATAGATCGCTCATGCCAGAGCCTTGATGGTGACGGGCGGTGTCGTCGGCAGATCCTGGGCGGCCACCGCGGCGCCCGCCGCCTCCAGCGCCGCCAGCCGCACCATCTCGTCGTCGGTGAGGTAGAGGTAGGGCAGCCGCTCCCGCCGGCCGGCCCGGTGGTGGATCCCGCCCAGGTTGATCCGGTGCACCGTGACGGGATCAGCCGCATGCAGTGCCGCCATGGTATCGAGATCGCCGGTCAGCACCAGAGTTCGGCGCACGTCGGACTGCCAGTCGCGCAGGCGCGCCGCCGCACCCGCCACGGTGACGAACTCGACCGCGACGTCCGGCGTGACCGCCATCCGGTAGAGGTCCTGCTCCCAGGCGCTCTCCGCCACCTGATTGTCCACCAGCACGATCCGGTTGACGCCCAGCGGACGCCCCCAGCCAACGACCACCTGCCCATGGATCAGGCGGTCGTCCACCCGAAAGAGCACGATGGCCATCAGGGAATCCGGATCGCCTTGGTACCGGCGGCGATCGCCCGTTCCGCCGCCGCCTCGGGAGTGAGATCGCCATGGAACACGAAATCCACCAGCATCGCGAGGTTGACGCCGGTGACGACCTTGACGCCGGGAAGGGCGCGCAGTCGCTTGAGCACGGCGAACAGGCATGATCCGGAGGCGAGATCCACGAACACCACGGTCGGCCGGCCATCCACCGCCTCGGCGACCCGCTGGTCCAGCGCGTCGCGATCGCACCCGGAGTTGGAGATCGGCAGCAGGACTCCGGTCACCCCGCTGATGGATTCCGCCGCCTCGACCAGCCCCTTTGCCAGCGAGCCGTGGCACACCACCACCCCGCGCAGGGCGCTACTCATAGTCCTCCTGAAGATACTCGCGCACCCCCCGCTGCTCTTTCATTCGCCGGATCAGCCGGGCGTTGAACGCCGCGGCCACATCCACTCCGGAGTAGCGGAGCAGATGCATCATGGCCACCACCTCGGAGACGACCGTGATGTTCTTCCCCGGATTGAGCGGGACGATGACGCGCGGCACGACCACGTCCAGGATCGTGGTCTCCTCCCGGCTGAGTCCGGTGCGATCGGTATCCTTGGCGGTCTCCCAGTCCTCCAACTGCACCACCACCTCGATGCGCTTCTGCTGCCGGACCGCCCGAACGCCGAAGAGGGCGGGAATGTCGATCAATCCGATTCCGCGAATCTCCATGTGATGGGCGGCCAGCTCATGGCCCCGGCCGATCAGGATGTCGTTGCCGCGGCGGATCACCTGCACCACGTCGTCGGCCACCAGGCGGTGGCCCCGCTCGACCAGGTCCAGCACGCATTCGCTCTTGCCGATGCCCGAGCGTCCGATGAACAGGAGCCCGACGCCGTACACGTCCGCCAGGGACCCGTGGAGGGTGGTGTGGGGAGCGAAGGCCTCCTCCACGATCGGCTTTACCCGGCGGTAGAACTCCGCGGTCTGGAGCTTGCTCCGCAGCACCGGGACACCCCGGGCCCGGGCCAGCTCGAGCATCTCCGGCGGCACCTCCTGGCCCTTGGTCACGAAGATGCAGGGCAGCTCGAACTCGAAGAACTGCTCCAGCGACTTGCGCCGGTGGTCGGCGGGCAGGGAGTGAAGATAGGTGATCTCGGTCTCGCCGAAGACGTGCAGCCGGTTGGGCGCGAATCGGCCGGTGTATCCGGCCAGCGCCAGCCCGGGACCCGCGACCTCGGCGTCGGGGAGTTGCCGGTCGAGACCCGTCTCACCGGTCAGTGCCTCGAGCTGGAGCGACTCGCCCCGCCGCGACAGAAAGTCCCGGAGCCGGAGCATCAGAGCTGTTCGGCCTGCGAGGGGCGGGAGCGCCGGGGCCGTGCCGACGCTTTCTCGAGCTGCTTGCGGAGCTTGTCCTCCGCCCGGTCCAGCGCGGTGCGATGGTCCTCGGCCTCGCCTGTGGCCACCAGGACCTCGCCGCGCGACAGATGCAGCCGAAGCTCGGCGGTCTGCCGCGGGCCCTCCGCATCGAACACCACCGTCGCTTCGATGGGCCGGCTGGCGATGTTGCCCAATCGCTCGACGACGGTGAGGGCCCGCTCGCGGAGCGCCTCGGAGATTTCGGTGTGCCGCGCGGTAATGGTCGTCTGCATGAGAAGTCCTCCTGGCCCGGCCTAGGCCGAGCCGGCGATGATGTCGAGAAGATGGCGCTCCGTCTCGGCGGCCGATCGCTCCCAGGTCAGCCGCTCGGCGAACCGGCGCGCGGCGCCGCCCAGCCGGGCGACGAGTGCGGTGTCTCCGGCGAGCTCCAGCATGCGCGCGGCCAGCGCAGGCACGTCGCCGTGAGGGACCAGAAATCCGGTTTCCACATGGCGCACCGAGTCGCGGAGGCCGGGACTGTCGGATGCGATCGACGGCGTGCCGCACGCCGCCGCTTCCACCACGGTGATGCCCCATCCCTCCTTGGGGGAGGGGAACAGGTTCGCCCAGGCACCTCGGAGCAGCGACACCTTCCGCGCCTCGCTCACGAAGCCGTGAAAGGTCACGGCCGACTCCTGGTCCAACCGGGAAGCGAGGCGCTCCAGCTCGGGCCGGTGATCGCCAGTCCCCGCGATATCCAGGCGCAGTTCCGGCCGACTCCGGCGCGCGATCGCCAGCGCCTCGATCGCCAAGCCGATTCCTTTATAACGCTTGAGCCGTCCCACATACAAGAACCGGGGCGCCCCCGAGCGGGGTTCCAGAGGCGAGGGACTGTAGCGCACGCTGTCCACTCCGGGATGGATCACCCGGATGCGCTCCGCCGCCACACCCCGGCCAACCAGGTCGTCCCGGGTGCTCTCGCTGATCGCGTGGAAGGCGGCGCGCCGGTACCCGGCCGGCAGCGGACGCTCCGCCGCCCACACTACTGCCGCCATCGGCCACGGCGCTTCCTGGAACGCCGTCTCCCCGAACAGGTGGGGAACCAGGGCGCAGAATGGCAGCTCAGTGAGCCCGGGGAGGAAGAGAGGCAGCTTGTTGATGTCCTCGACGACGACGTCGGGCCGCTCCTTCCGGATCGCTTCCCGGACCGCGCCGCGGCCCACCATCGCGAAGCTGTTCCGCCCCCCGGCGCGACGCACGGCGACCCCGCCGATGCTGGCCTCCCGAGCCGCCCCCTTCCATCCGGAACAGACCAGCCGTACCCGGTGGCCCCGGGCTGCCAGGCGGCTGAAGATCTCGAACAGATGGATTTCCGCCCCACCCGCCTGCGGATTCTCCAGGTCCTGCCAATTGACCAGCAGGAT
>JACCRH010000395.1 GCA_013813675.1 Gemmatimonadales bacterium | reverse complement strand
CCGATCCGGCGGCCGCGATCGCCGCGGCGCGAGCCGCGAAGTCCGGCGCCGCTAGCACCGCCGCGTCGGTGACCGCGTGAAGCCGGGGCAGCGGCCTCACTCGAACCGACTCCCCGCGCTGACGCCGCGGCCCCGCACCCATTCTTCCACGCTCAGGCGGTTCCGCCCGGCGGGCTGCACCTCGCGCACCGCGATGGCGCCGCTACCGCCGGCGACGACCAGCCGGTCGGACGCCGCGAGCACCGTGCCCGGCTCGCCGCCCCCCACGGCGGGCATGGCGCCGAACAGCTTGACCGGTGCGCCGTCGAGCGAGGCCCAGGCGCCCGGGAGCGGATCGAACGCCCGCACCTGTCGCTCCAGGAAGGCCGCATCCCGGGTCCAGTCGAGCCGTGCCGTCTCCCGTGAAATCTTGGGAGCGTGAGTCGCCGCCGCGGCGTCCTGCGGCTGCGCCACGGCCGCGCCGGACGAAAGCTGCGCGAGCCCCTCAACCAGCGCCGCCGCGCCGAGCGTTGCGAGCCGGTCGGTGAGCTCGCCCGCAGTCTCGCCCTCGGCGACCGGGGTGGACACCCGATGGAGCACGGGGCCGCTGTCGAGCCCCTCCTCCATCTTCATGATGCTGATGCCGGTCTCCCGGTCTCCCGCCAGGATGGTGTGCTGGATCGGGGCGGCGCCGCGGAATCGCGGAAGCAGGGAGGCGTGGACGTTGAGCATTCCCCGATTGGGGATGTCGAGGACCTCGCGCCGGAGGATGTGGCCGTAGGCGACCACGACACCGAGGTCCGCCTCGAGCCGCCGCAGACCCGCCAGAAAGAGGTCGCCCACCGGCCGCGCCGGCTGAAGCACGGGCAACTTCGCCTCCAGTGCCGCCACCTTCACGGCCGGAGGCACCAGCGTCGAGCGGGAACGGCCCTGGGGCTTGTCGGGTTGGGTGACGACACCGGCGAGGGTATAGCGTTCGCGGAGCAGCGCGCGGAGGGAGGCCACCGCGAATTCCGGCGTTCCGAAAAAGACGATCCGCATCAGTCGGTTCGGGCTGACTCGGCCTGAACCTCCCTGGTGTATCCGGTGTCGTCCTTGTGCTCCCGGCGCCAGCGGGCGAGGAGCATCTGCCGCCGGATCAGGCTCAGGTGGTCGAGAAAGAGAATGCCGTCGAGGTGGTCCAGCTCGTGTTGGATCGCCCGCGCCTTGAGACCGGTGGCGTCGCGGCGATAGCGGTTGCCGTCGAGGTCCGTCGCCTCCAGCACTACCCGCTCCGGGCGGCTCACGTCGCCGTAGATGTCGGGGATCGAGAGGCATCCCTCCTCGGCGGTAGTTCGCCCCTCGCTCTCGAGGATGACCGGGTCGATCATGACGAAGCGGTCGCCATCGGCGTCCACCACGGCGACTCGCCGCGCCACGCCGACCTGGTTGGCCGCGAGGCCGATCCCCTTCGCGGCGTCCATGGTCTCGAACATGTCCTCCACCAGCCGCCGGACCTCGTCGTCCGGCGTGCCGATCTCCGCGCTGCGCCGGCGCAACACCTGCGAGCCGAGGATGTGCAGCGGCAACAGGCTCATGCCGGTGTGGCTCCCGGGGCGGTGGAGCCGCCGATGCGCACGATGCGGGAGCGCTCCACCACGACGGTGGAGGTGCCGGTCTCCAGTGTCACCCGACTCTCCTTCACCCCGTCGGCCTCGACCTCCTTGATATCCCGCACCTTGCCGACCAGGCCGCCGCTGGTCATCACCTCGTCGCCCTTCTTGAGGTTGGCCAGCAGCGCGGTGTGCTTCTTTCTCGCCTGTCCCGACGGCCGGAGGATGAGGAAGTAGAAGACCAGTCCGATGGCGGCCATCTGGAGCACCAGGACCATGAGACCGGAGCCCGATTGGGTCTGCAGCATGTGAGGCCCTCGATGAAGTAGGTCCGCGCGCGCTTATTCGGTCCCGTCCCGAACCCGGGAGAGCCACTCGCGGCGCCAGGCATCGAACGTTCCGTCCAGGATGTGCGACCGGGCCTGTTCGCCGAGCCGCACCAGGAAGCGGACGTTGTGTATCGAGACCAGCCGGAGGCCCAGGGTGTCCTCCACCACGAAAAGGTGCCGGAGATATCCCCGGGGATAAGTGGCGCAGGTCTCGCAGTCGCACTCCGGGTCCAGCGGCTCGGTGGATCCCTTGAGCTTCGCGCCGCGGACGTTGATCCGTCCGGTCGGCAGCCACGCGGTGCCGTGCCGCCCGTTCCGGGTGGCGGCGACGCAGTCGAACAGGTCCACGCCGCGCGCGATACCCTCCAGCAGGTCCGCCGGAAATCCGACTCCCATAAGATAACGGGGGATATCCGCGGGCAGTCCGGGCTCGAGCAGCTCGAGCACCCGGTGCATCACCGGCTTCGGCTCGCCGACCGAGAGTCCTCCGATGGCGATCCCGGTCCATGGCCCGTGCTCCAGGGTCCCCTCGAGCGAGCGAAGCCGGAGGTCGTCGTGGGTGCCGCCCTGGATGATGGGCCACATCGTCTGCGGCGCCTGCCCGCTCCCGTCGAGCTCCGCGTGCCGCGACCGGCACCGCTCCAGCCAGCGAAGTGTCCGCTCCATGCCGTCGCGCGCGAGGTCGTGCGGGGTCTGTCCCGGCACCACGTGATCGAACGCCATCGCGACGTCGGCCCCGAGGTCGCGCTGGATCTCCATGGCCCGCTCCGGCGTGAGCGCGTGGGTAGTGCCGTCGACGTGGCTCTGGAAGGTGACCCCCTCCTCCTCGATCTTCCGCAGCCCCTCCAGAGAGAACACCTGGAACCCGCCGGAGTCGGTGAGCATCGGGCGGTCCCAGGTGGTGAAGCGGTGCAGGCCGCCCATCGCACGCACCACCGCCTCACCGGGGCGGAGGTGGAGGTGATAAGTATTGCCGAGGACGATCTGCGCCCCGGTGCGCCGGACGTCGCCGGGGCTCAGGCCTCGCACCACGCCGTGGGTCCCGACCGGCATGAACGCGGGCGTCGGCACTCGGCCGTGAGGAAGGGTAAGGGTGCCCGCCCTAGCGGGGCCGGCGGTGCGCTCGACTTCGAACTCGAACATCAGGGCTGATGAGGGGCGCCGACCGCGGCGAGCTCGCGTTCGATCTGCCGCCGGTGCACCAAGTCGGGGGCGGCCCACGCGTCCTGCGCGGTCACAGGATCACCATTGCATCACCGTACGAGTAGAAGCGGTAGCGCTGAGCAACGGCGTGGGCGTACGCGGCCTTGATCAGGTCGTGGCCGGCGAACGCGCTCACCAGCATCAGCAGCGTCGAGCGGGGCAGATGGAAGTTGGTCAGGAGCCGGTCCACCACGCGAAAGTCGTATCCCGGGGTGATCATGAGCCGGGTCTCGCCGGGCCCGGCCCGCAACGCGCCGCGCTCGTCCGCCGCGCTCTCCAGTGCCCGCACGACGGTCGTGCCGACCGCCCAGATCCGTCCGCCCTGCTCGCGGACCAGCGCCACCATCGCCGCGAGGCTGGCACCGATCTCGTAGTGCTCCGGGTGCATGGGGTGGTGGCAGGGGTCCTCCACTTCCACCGGCTTGAAGGTGCCCGGTCCCACCTGGAGGTCGAGGCCGGATATGAGCACGCCCTTGGCGGACAGTCCGTCGAAAATCGCCGGGGTGAAATGCAGGCCCGCCGTCGGCGCGGCGACACTCCCTTCGGCGCGCGCATAGACGGTCTGGTAGCGCTCCTCGTCCAAGTCGGTGGGACCGCGGGTGATGTAGGGGGGCAGGGGAAGCCGCCCGAAGCGGGCGATCGCGTCTTCGGCGGCGGCCCCCACGAAGTGGACCAGGCGGTGGCCGTCGGGCAGGACCTCGTCGGTCTCGATCCCCACGCCCTCGCCGAGCTCGATCCGCTTGCCGGGCTGCATCGCGCTTCCCGGCTTGCCCATCGCGATCCAGGAACCGTTGGCGCCCGGGTGGATCAGCAGCACCTCGGCTGGCGCCCCGGAGGCGCGAGTACCGAGCAGCCGGGCGTGGCGGACCCTGGTGGTGTTGAGAATGACAAGGTCGCCCGGAGCGATCAGCGAGCTGAGCTGGGAGAAGTGGGAGTCCACCAGCGGCGCGCCCGGCAGCACCCCCGCTTCCGCCGCCGGCGTATCCGGGCGGCCCAACCTTCCGCTGCCGCGCCGCACCACCAGCAGGCGGCTCGCCGACCGCTCGGCCAGCGGCTCCTGGGCGATGAGCTCGGGCGGGAGGTCGTAATCGAAATCGGCGGTGCGGAACGGAGGATCAGGCGTCAAAGATCGTCGTCTGCCGGGCGGGCGGCGTCACCCGGAACCGCTGGTAGGCTAGAGGCGTGGCGCAACGACCCCGTGGCGTCCGCTCCAGGAACCCCTGCTGAATCAGATAGGGTTCATAGACCTCCTCCAGCGTGCCGGCGTCTTCGCCGACCGCGACCGCCACGGTGCCGAGCCCGACCGGGCCGCCTCCGAACTTCTCGATGATCGTCATGAGGATCCGGGCGTCCATGTCGTCCAGCCCGAATTCGTCGACATTGAGACGGGCCAGCGCCGCATCGGCCACCTCGGCCGTGATACGGCCGTCGGCCCGTACCTGGGCGTAGTCCCGCACCCGGCGGAGCAGCCGGTTGGCGACTCGCGGCGTGCCCCGGCTCCGGCGCGCGATCTCGTCGGCACCAGCCTGGTCCATCGGCACCTGGAGAATTGAGGCGGACCGGGTAACGATCCGCTCCAGGTCCTCGGCGGGGTAGAAGCCAAGCCGCTCGACCAGCCCGAACCGGGCTCGCATCGGCGGCGTGAGCAGCCCGAAGCGGGTGGTGGCGCCGACCAGGGTGAAGCGCTCGAGGGCCATGGGGATCGTCTGCGCGTGCGGGCCGTCGGCGATCCGCACATCCACCCGGTAGTCCTCCATCGCTGGATAGAGGAACTCCTCGAGGGCGGGCTTGAGCCGATGAATCTCATCGATGAAGAGCATGTCGCCGGGCCCCAACGAGGTCAACAGCCCGACCAGGTCGCCGGGCTTTTCCAGCACCGGGCCCGAGGTGGTCCGAAGCTGCACCCCCATCTCGCGCGCCATCAGCATCGCGAGCGTGGTCTTCCCCAATCCCGGTGGGCCGAAGAAGAGGGTGTGGTCCAGCGTCTCACCCCGCTGCCTGGCGGCGTCGATCGCGATCTGCAACGACGTCTTCACCTGCGCCTGCCCGATGAACTCGTCGAGCCGCGACGGCCGGAGCGCGGCGTCGGCTCCGGTCTCCTCGGGGAGGGCCTCGGGGGTGGTGACTTGCAGTCTATCCGTCATGGTATTTCTCGACTGGCATCGCTGGCTTGGTTTGGGAACAGAGGCACGGAGGTCACGGAGGCAGTATTCCTTGAGCATTCACCACAAAGCCGCACCACGAACACGAAGGCCACGAAGGGCACAAAGAAAAACAAAAAAAGCTGTTGTTTGTTTCTGTCTAACATCGTGCTCTTCGTGCCTTCGTGGTAATCAACTACCGTGATGGAGCCGAGCCCTCTGCTTCCTCCGTGGCCTCCGTGCCTCTGTTCCCAGACCAAGCCAGCGATGCTGGCTTTACTCCAGGTTAGTCCTGCCGCGCCACCCAGCGCACTCGCCGCGCGTCCGGCTCGATGGTGTGCCGGGCGCCGCAGTGCATGCAGCGGTCCGTGGTGCGCGCGTCGGCCAGCGGCACCAGCTTGCGGTTGGTGGTGCCGCAGCGGGTACAGTTCCATTCGGCAGTCAGGGCGGCGACGGGCATCGGGCGTCAGGTTCCTCCGCGGGCGGCAAGACGCTGGAGCGCGCGCCGAATGAGTTGTGGTGTCTCCTCGGACGACCCCCCGGCGATCGCGGCGCGCACGGCGTCCTCCGCGGCGCCGGCGGGGTAGCCCAAGCCCACCAGCGCGCGGACCGCCTCGTCGCTTCCGGCGGTGGGCTCGATCTCGGGCTCCAGCGCCACATCGTCGAACCGGTCCCGCAGTTCCAGCACCAGCCGCTCGGCCTTCTTCCGGCCGATACCAGCCACCGAGCTGAGCGCCGCCAGGTCGCGCCCGCGGATGCTCCGGATGGTGCGCTCGGCACCGAGGGCGGAGAGCAGCGCCAGCGCCAGCTTGGGCCCGAACCCGCCCGCGCCGAGCAGCCGCTGGAAGATCCGCCGCTCGGCGGCGCGATCGAAGCCGAAGAGCGCCCAGCCGTCTTCCTTCACCACCAGCTCGGTGTGCAGACTCACCCGTCCACCGGCCGCTGGTAGCCGTTCGGCTACGCCCGCGGGAACGGTGACTTCGTATCCCACGCCGCCCTCGGTCTGCACCACGATGGTTTCGCCGTCGCGGGCAGCGAGGACCCCGGTCACGACCGCGATCATCGGGCCCTGATGACCTGGCGGAAGAATGCCGCCTGCCGGGAGGCGACTATGAGGTGGGAGAGCGCCACGGCCACTCCGTCGGCTGCGTCGGCCGGCTCGGGCGCCGCCTTGAGCCGGAGCAGTTGCGCCACCATGTAGCCCACCTGCGGCTTGAGCGCCGCGCCGCGTCCCACGATGGTCTTCTTCACCTGCGCCGGGGAGTACTCCGCCACCGGCACGCTCCGCTGCTCCGCTGCCAGAAGTATCACTCCTCGCGCGTGGCTCAGCACCACCGTGGTCCTGACGTTCTTCCCATAGAAAGCGCTCTCGACCGCCATGGCGTCGGGCTGGTGGCGGTCGAGCAGCGCGGCGATCCCCTCATGGATCACCCGGAGCCGGGCCGGCAGCGAATCCCCGGGTGGCGTGGTCAAGGTGCCGCACTCCAGCAGTCGCGGATGTCGGCCGGCCCCGGTCTCGACCACCCCGAACCCGAGGACCGCCGTCCCCGGGTCGATGCCGAGCACTCTCACCGGCCCGCTCTCAGGCCTCGGCCTCGGCCAGTTGCGCGGCGTCGATATCGAAGTTGGAGAAGACTTTGGAGACGTCGTCCAGCTCCTCGAGGACCTCCACCAGTCGCAGGATGCGCTCCGCGTCGGCGCCCTCCACCTTCACCGTGTTCTTCGGCACCATCGCCAGCTCGGCGGAGTCCGGCTGGAGTCCGCGGTCCCGGAGGGCGTCCTGCACGGCATGGAAGGTGACCGGAGCGGTGCTCACGACATACTGGTCGCCCTCGCGGCCGAAGTCTTCCGCTCCCGCCTCGAGCGCGGCCTCGAGGGTGGCGTCCTCGCTGAAGCGGGTGGCGTCGAGGTAGATCTGTCCCTTCCGGTCGAACATCCACCCCACGGAGTTCGACGCGCCGAGGTTCCCGCCGTTCCGGCTGAAGGCATGGCGGATCTCGGCGACCGTGCGGTTGGCATTGTCGGTGGTGGCCTCAATGAAGATCGCCGCTCCGCCGGGCCCGTATCCCTCGTAGGTCAATTCCTCGTAGACGCTGCCCTCCAGCTCGCCGGTGCCCTTATTGACCGCGCGCTCGATGTTCTCGTTGGGCATGTTCACCGCTTTCGCGGCGTCGATGGCGGTGCGGAGTCGGGGGTTGCCACCGGGGTCGCCGCCGCCGCTCTTGGCCGCCACGGTGATCTCACGGATGACTTTGGTCCAGGAGGAGGCGCGGCGGGCGTCGGTGACGGCCTTCTTGCGCTTGATCTGTTTCCACTTGCTGTGGCCGGCCATGGCCGAGCTCCTTGAAGCTGACGAGGTATGGGCGGCGGGAGGGCCGGTGCGCGGGGACCTGTCGCGCAGCGGAAACATAAGTGCGACAGCCGCTTGCGGCAATCGAACAGGCCGCTCTGGTCCCTTGACCGGGAGCGGGCCGGTCGCTAGTCTCCGCGCTCTATGACCGCCTTCAGAATCCTGGCCTGCCTGGCCCTCCTGGCGCTCCCCGGCTGCAAGGACAAGGACAGTGAGCCGGCCATGCCGAGAGTCTCCCAGGTCTTTCCCAAGCTTCCGCTCCCGCCCCAAGCCACAGTGCTGTCGCGGACCGGCGGTCCCGAGGCGATCCAGCTCTCGCTCAGGTCTCCGGCCAAGGCCAAGGACGTGGAGACCTACTATCGCGCCGTACTGAGCAGGGACGGGTGGCGGCTGGTGAACGACATGCGGGATCGCGACGGGTCCGTGGTACTGCTGGCCCAGCAGGACGGGCCGCCGCTCTGGGTGCGGATCAAGAGCACCGACGACAGTGTGGCCACCATCGTGGAGCTCTCGGGGGCGGTGGTGCCCGATACCGGGAAGGTGGCCAAACCCGCCTCGTGAAGCGCCGTCGCGCCTCCACGCCCTGGCCGCTCCGATACGTCTCCTCCCGATAGATCCCAGCACCAGATGCGCGTTCTGCTTGATCGCGCCGATGCCGCCCAGGTCGTCGAGTATCGGCCGGGGATCCGGCCGGGCCACGCGGTGCCCGCGCATCGCTAGCGCTCCGCCCGGAGCTGGGC
>JACCRH010000358.1 GCA_013813675.1 Gemmatimonadales bacterium | reverse complement strand
TGCCGAGCTCGTCGCTGATGCCGATCGAGGTCCGGGTCCTGGTGCCCTCGTCGAGCATCGCCATCGTGAGGCTGGCGGTGCCGGGGATGCCGAACTGATCCGCCGCGAAGCCGGCGTCGAGCAGCAGATCGAGGCGCACCTGCGGGATGGCGGTCCTGCGGGCGAGCACGACCCGGAGTCCGTTACCGAGCGTGTCGCGCTCGAAAGGGGGGAACTTCGCTTCGGGCGGAGATCCACTCGCCGGCAGCTTTGACCGATCAACGTCGGAGGTCGCCGCGACCTCATACTCGCCGTACGGCAGCACCTCGAGGGTGTAATCGCCGTCCGAGAGCCAACGATTCGCCGCGCCGAGGATCTGCGCCGCGGTGGCCCCGGCCACCCGCTGCAGCCGCGTCTTGTAGAAGTCCGGCCGGCCGGCCCACACCTCGCCTTGGGCCAACACGTCCGACTTGCCGCCGAACCCCCCGATGCGCTCGATGCCGCGGACGAAGTCGGCGCGGAACCCGGTCTTGACCCGCTGCAGCTCGGCCGGGGTAGGGCCGCCGGCGAGGAACCGAGCCAGCTCTTCGTCTACCGCGCGCTCGACCTTGGTCAGGTCGCCGCCCGGCTTCGCGGTCGCCTCGATGACGAAAAGCCCGCCGATCTCCCGCAGGTCACCGTAGGCGCTCACGTCGGTGGCGATCTGTTCGTCGTACACCAGCCGCCGGTAGAGCCTCGAGGACTTGCCGGTGGAGAGCAGGTTACCGATGAGATAGAGGCTCTCCGCGTCCGCCGAGCCCCATCCCGGCACGTTCCATACCTTGTAGACCCGCGACTGGGGTACCCGGTCGTACATGACGCCGCGCTGGCTTCCGGTGCGCTTGGCCACCCACTGCTCCTGCCGGGCGGTGGGCGGTCCCGCCGGAATATCGCCGAAATACTTCTCGACCTTGGCCCTCACCTGGTCCGGGCTTATGTCGCCGGCCACCACCAGCACCGCGTTCGCGGCGCCGTAGTAGGTCTGGAACCACGCCTTCACGTCGTCCAGCTTCGCGGCGCTCAGGTCGTCCATCGAGCCGATGGTGGTCCAGGAGTACGGGTGGCTCGCCGGGAACACCCGAGGCGTGAGGAAGTCCCAGACCCGGCCATACGGCTCGTTTTCTCCCTGGCGCTTTTCGTTCTGCACCACGCCGCGCTGCTCGTCGAGCCTGGCCTGTGTCACCGCGCCGAGCAGGTGTCCCATCCGGTCCGACTCGAGCCACAACACCAGGTCGAGCGCGTTGGTGGGGACGTTCTGGAAGTAGTTGGTCCGGTCCTCGTTGGTGGTGCCGTTGACGTCGGTCCCTCCCACCTGCTGCAGCGGGCCGAAGAAGTCCTTGTCGTAGTTCTCGCTGCCGTTGTACATCAGGTGCTCGAAGAGATGGGCGAATCCGGTGCGGCCGGGGCGCTCGTTCTTGGAGCCGACGTGGTACCACACGTTCACCGCCACGATAGGCGCCTTGTGGTCCTCGTGGACGATGAGGGTGAGCCCGTTGGGCAGGACATGGCGGGTGAACGGAATGTCGATGGGAGCAACCTGCGCCGCGGCGACTGGTGGGAGAGCGAGCAAGCGGGCCGCAGGCGCGAGGAACAGCAGCGTGGGCAAGAGCAGGGAGCGGCAGCAACTCACGACGGGTACCTCGGCTGCATGAAGGTGGGGCGATGCGTCAATTGTCATCCTGAGCGAAGCGAAGGAGCCAAATCAACGCCATGACTCCTTCGCTTCGCTCAGGATGACCTTGGATGACGCCCGCCAAATTGCGACGTGTTCCCGGACGGTGGAGGAGTTGCGAAAGTGTCACGCCGCTCGCTACCGCCCTACGGCCCCACTGCCGCGCTGGCCCGCCGCGGCCGGCGGCGCCAGGTTCTGGCCCAGCCAGTACCGGCCGACCGTCTGAATGGTCTCGTAGAAGGCGTCGAAATCCACCGGCTTCTGCACGCAACTGTTGGCCCCGACCTGGTAACACTGGGCCAGCTCGCGAGGCTCGCTGACCGGAACCAGCATCACGACCGGTGCGGCGCTGGCCCGCGGACTGGCGCGCAGCGCCCGCAGCACCTCGACGCCGTCCACCCTGGGCAGCTTGAGGTCGAGCAGCACCAGCCGGGGCAGAGGCGCGCCCAGCCGGTGGCGGAACGCGCCGCGGCCCAGCAGGTAGTCCAGCGCCTCCTCGCCGTCGCGGGCGACGCCGATCCGGCATGCCGGATCGAGGTCGCGCAGCGGCCGGAGCGTGAGCTCCACCTCGAGGGGGTTGTCCTGTACCAGGAGGACGTCGGCCTCGTCAGGAAGCATGACGCACGTCGGGGCCGCCGAAGGTGATGTAGAAGGTGGATCCCCCGTCGACTTCCGACTCGGCCCAGACCCGGCCCCCATGCCGCTGCGCTATCCGCTGAACGAACGCCAGCCCGGCCCCGTCGCCCTCGAACTCGTCCGGCCGGTGAAGGCGCTGGAAGAGGGCGAAAAGCTTTCCGACGTGCGCCATCTTGAAGCCGACTCCGTTGTCCTGGACCGCGATCCCGTCCTGGTCCTCGGCCCGTACCGGCTTGATCCGGATGCTGGCCCGCGCCCGGGTGCGGGTGAACTTTATCGCGTTGGAGACAAGATTCACGATCGCGATCTTGGCCAGCGCCGGATCGCATTCCAGGGTGGGCAGCGGCTCCACCACCCAGTCGATCAGCCGTTCCGCGGTCTCGGACTGCAGCAGGCTCACCACGTCTTCGACCAGGGTGTTGAGGTCCACCGGCCGGCGCAGCATGTCCTGCCGCCCGAGCCGGCTGAGCTGCACCAGGTCGTCCAGCATCCCCGCCATCCGCGAGGCCCCTTCGCGGATGCGGGAGGCATAGTGCCGCACCGCCGGATCGAGGCCCGGTCCGCCGTCCCGGAGCAGGAGCTCGGCGAATCCGCCGATGTGCCGGACCGGTGCGCGCAGGTCGTGAGAAACCGAATAGAGCAGGGTCTCCAGCTCGGCGGTGGCCGAGCGCAGGGCGGCGCCGCGCTCGGCCACGCGGCGCTCCAGCTCGCTGCTCTTCTGGGCCAGATCGTCGCGCAGCCGGGCGTGCTGGATGGCGATCGCGAGCGGAGCCGCGACTTCGAGCGCGATGTCCCTGTGCTCCGAGTCGAACGCGCTGGCGGCCGTGGCGGCCAGGTTCACCTCGCCGATGGCCTCGCCATCGGCCAGCAGCGGGACCGAGAGCGCGCTCCGAAGGCCGTCCTCCATGAGTTGCCGGAAGATCGGCGGCGGCGATTCCAGCGTGGCGATGTCCTCGACGTAGCGTACCGTGCCGCGGCGGAGCACGTCGCCGGGCGAGAGGGTATCCAGCGGAATCGGCGTGGTGGAGATGGGATTGCCGCCGGCGTACCCCGCGACGAGCAGCGCCTGCCGCTTGGGAAAATCGAAGAGGACGATGGAGCATCGCTGGCAGGGTACCATCCGCCGAATCCGGCCCAGCGCGGCGCGCCCGATCTCCGCCGGGGAGCGGGCGGCGAGGATCGCCTGCCCCATGTCGTGGAGGATCGCGAGCCGCTCGGCGGAGCGGCGCAGACGCTCCTCCGCCCGCTTTCGCTCGGTGATGTCGGTGACCATGCCCACCGTCCCGGCCAGGCCCCCCTCCCGGCTCACGATGGGGCTGGCCGACACCAAACCCCAGAGCTCGCCGCCGTCGTGCCGGAGGAAGCGCAGATCGCGGCTCTCACCACCCGATGCCGAGGGGCGGGTGAGCGTGCGCTGCGCCCCGGCCCGCGAAGCCGCGTCGATGAAATCGTAGACCCGGCGGCCGAGCATCGCGCCGTTCTGGTAGCCGAGCAGTTCGGCCATCCGCTGATTCACGTAGGTGATGACGCCGCGGTCGTCCGCCACCCAGATGCCTTCCTGCGCGACGTCCACCAGTTGCTTGAACCGCTGTTCGCTCTCCTGCAGCGAGCGGGTCCGCTCCTCCAGCCGGAGTTGACGGCCTTCGTAGGCGGCCGCGTGGCCCAGCGCCGCACCCATCAACCCGCCCAGCAGCCGGAGGGCCTTCGCGTCGCGATCGGTGAAGGCCTTGGGACGGGAGGAGACGACCTTGAGCACGCCGAGGATGCGTTGCTCGTCCTTGAGCGGCACCGCGAGCAGGGACCGGATGCCCGCCTCGCGGTAGGCATCGTGCCCGATCCGGGGGTCGCTGAGGACATCGTCGGAGCGCTGCAGCTCGCCGGTTCGGACGCAGAGGCCGGAGAGACTGTCGGCCAGGCGGAGCCGCGGCGCGCTGGCGCCGATATGGACCTGCGGCACCAGCTCGTCACCCTCGATCGACTCGATCACCGACCCGCTGGCGCCGGTGAGCCGGAGCCCGCGATCCGCGATCACCCGCATCATGGTCCGGGAGTCGAGCCCCGCGGCGGCCACCGACTGCTGCACCTCGATCATCGCCTGGAAGAGCTCGGTGTCGAGCCGCATGGCCTCCTCCGCCAGCTTGCGCTCGGTGATGTCGAACTCCGTCCCCAGGTAGCCGATCTGCCGGCCCACCTCGTCACGCAACGGCTCCCAGGAGCTGGACGACCAGCGCTCCTGCCCGCCGCGGGTGACCACGCGGTACTCCTGGTCCCGGAGTGAGCCGCCCCGCTCCAGCCGCTCCCACTCCGCGGTGAGCGCGGGCCGGTCGTCGGGGTGGATGTACTGGAGAAACTCTTGATCCCGGAGATCCTCCTCCGGATACCCGGTCAGTTGCTCGAACGCCGGGTTCGCGAAGATGAGCTCCAGCTTCATGTCGTAGGCGATGATGCCCTCACGCATGGTGGCGGTCACGGTCCGGAGATGTCCTCGGGCCGCCGCTTCCGCCCGTTGCGCCCGGCGGGTCCGGCCTACCTGACGACCGAGCGCGACCAGGAGCACGAGCGCCAGCAACGCCGCCGCGGCGGCTGCGATGGCCAGCTGCTCCGGGGGGATCCCGTCGATCAGACCAGCGAGCGTGGCATCCACAGCGTGGCACCCTCGGCGGAGAGGTCGACGCCCAGGACCCCGCGCACCTTCCGCAGGAGGCAGTCGAGGGAGAAGGGCTTCTCGAGGAACTCGATCCCGGGCTCGAGCATGCGGTGGCGGGCGATGGCGTCGTCGCTGGTACCGGAGACGTACAGCACCTTGGTCGCGGGGCGGTGGATCGCCAGCCGCGCGGCCAGCTCCCGGCCGCTCACGCTGGGAAGGAGCACGTCCGTCACCAGGAGGTGGATGTGGCCGGGGTGCCGATCGGCCACCGCGATCGCGGCCTCGGCGTTGCTCGCGGTCAGGACGGTGTACCCGGCACGCTCCAGGGCTCTGCGGCCGACATCGAGCACCTGCGGGTCGTCCTCCGCCAGGAGAATGGTCCCGGTGCCTTCGGTGGCTGCTGCCTCCACCCCGGCCGGAGCGTCGAGCGGCCCTGGCAGGCGAGGGATGTAGAGGGTGAAGGTGATTCCCCCGCCAGGGGCGCTCGCCACCTCCACGTGACCGCCGGTCTGCCTGGCGATCCCCGCGACCGGCGACAGGTCCACATCCCGGTCGCCCGCCGCACCGCCGCCGGGCGGGTCGAACATTCGGGCCAGGGCCTCCGAGCCCAGGCCAGGGCCGGTGTGGCCCACCTCCAGGGTGATGTAGGAGCCCGGTCGTAGCCCGGGCCGGTCCGCCGTATCCGCCTCGTCCACCTGAGCCCGTCCGGTGCGGAGGCTGAGCCTGCCGCCTCCCGGCATCGCGGCGCGGCCGTGGGCGCCGAGCTGGATGAGAACCTGCTCGAGCTGGCCGGGATCGGCGAGCACCGGCTCCAGACTTTCCTCCAGCTCGTACCTCACCTCCACCGCGGTGCCCACGATCTGACGAATCGCGCTCATCGTGCCGGAGACGATCTGATTCAGGTCGAGCGAACGGGGGGCGGGGTGGGGCCTGCGGCTGAACGCGAGCAGGTGGCGCGAGAGGGCGGCCGCGCGGTCGGCGGCCTGCCCGATCTGCGCCAGATCCTCCCGCGCCTCGGCCGAGAGCGAGCGCTCGTCCAGCAACAGCGTCACATGGCCCAGGATGCCGGTGAGGAGATTGTTGAAGTCGTGCGCGATGCCGCCGGCGAGCTGGGCGATCTCCCCGGTGCGCCCGATGTGCGCCAGCCGCTGCTCCAGCGCCCGCCGGTCGGTCACATCGGTGGTGCAGCCGCTGTAGCCGAGAAATTCGCCGGCCCTGTAGCAGGGCTCACCGGTGCCGAAGACCCAGCGGTAATCCCCGTCGTGATGCAGCAGGCGGAACTCGAGCCGCACCGGGCGGCGCCCCGCCACGGCGCCGGTGTACTCCACGAGCACGCGCTCCTTGTCGTCGGGGTGTACCCGGTCCAGCCACTTCCATCCCAGCATGTCGGACGCGGGACGACCGGTGAATTCACTCCAGCGCTCGTTGAGGTAGTCGCACGACCCGTCCGCGCCGGCCGTCCAGATGAGCACGGGGAGACTGCCATAGGCCAGGCGGGGATCCGTCAGGGTCATGCCGGTCAGCCTGCCATACAAGAGGGGAGAGTGCCAATCTCGCGGCCGGATGCGGTCGGGGCAAGAGTGCCTCCCCCGCCCGGCGCTGGCGGCGGAAGCCTTTGCGGCATACTCTTTTCGCATGCCGTTCCTGGATACTGAGAGACAGCGCGCCGCCTGGCTGGTGCTGGTCCTCGGGATCGCGCTGGTCTATGCCCTGTGGCCCTTCAGCACCGGGCTCATCGGCGCACCAGTTCTCTATGTGGTACTGGCGCCGGTCCACCGATGGCTCACGCGGTGGCTGCCGTCGTCGGCGGCGGCGGGGATCGTCGTTCTGCTCGGCATCCTCCTGATACTTGGTCCCGGGGTCTCGGTGCTGGGTCTGGTGGCCACCGAGGCGCAGGACATGGCCACCGGCGTCATCCGCAGTCCCCTGCTCGCCAAGATCAGCCGGATCCGGGTGGGACCCTATCAGGTCGGGGCGCAACTGGAGCAGATCGGTTCCCAAGTCGTGAGCTTCATCGGGGCCAGCGCGCTGGGACTCATCGGCACCGCCACCCGAGCCGGCATCCAGCTCACCATCGCCTTCTTCGGCCTCTACTACCTGCTGGTGGCGCCGGTGGCCACCTGGCGCGCGGTCCGACCGTTCATTCCCTTTTCCGCCGCGAGCGCGGAGATCCTCCGGAAGCGGTTCGGGGATGTGACGTTCTCGACGCTGGTGGGCACCGGTGTCACCGCCGGGATGCAGGGTCTCTTCGTGGGCGTGGCGTTCTGGATGGTGGGTCTATCGAACCCGCTCTTCTGGGGCGTGGTGACCGTGATCTTCGCCATCCTTCCCGTGGTCGGGAGCGGGCTGGTCTGGGGACCCGGCGCAGCCGCGCTCGCGATGGACGGCCGCTATGGCGCCGCGATCGGGCTCGCCGTCTGGGGCATCGTGGTGGTCGGAAACGTGGACAACGTGATCCGGCCGATCGTCTTCCGCCGGTGGGCGCAGATCCACCCGTTCGTCACCGTCATCGGCGCCTTCATGGGCCTCCGATACTTCGGGCTCCTCGGACTGCTGATCGGTCCGCTGGCGATCTCGTACTTCTTCGAGCTGATCCGGATGTACCGGGTGGAGTATCTGGACGACGAAGACGTCGAGGTCTCGGCGGAACAACTTGCCGCGGTGCAGCGGCGATTGACCCCGATTGGGACTCCCAGGCCCACAGGATTGTAGGCGGGTCAGGACGGGGAGCAGGTCCGTCGTGGCGGCTGCGGAGACGGGGGTGTCATCCTGAGCGAAGCGAAGGAGCCATGATTCGGCTATGGCTCCTTCGCTTCGCTCAGGATGACACCCCCGTCTCCGCAGCCGCCACGACGGACCTGCTC
>JACCRH010000323.1 GCA_013813675.1 Gemmatimonadales bacterium | reverse complement strand
GCCCAGGGTCCTTGGCCGCCGCCCAGGCCCTTGGCGCAGTGGCCGCGCGCGCCGCGAAGGGGGACGAGGTCTGGGTGCTGCTCTCCGGCGGCACCACCAGCCTGATCGGCGCGCCGGTGGACGGCATACCGGCTGAGGACCTGTCCCGACTCTATGCCCTGTTGCTCGGCTCAGGACTTGACGTCACCGCGATGAACCGGATCAGGAAGCGCTTTTCCCGCTGGGGCGGGGGGCGCCTTGCCCTCGCGCTCGCGCCGGCCCGGGTGCGCGTCTACCTGGTTTCCGACGTCATCGGCGACGACCTGGCATCGATCGGCTCCGGTCCCTGTGTTCCCGACCTGGCGACCGCCGCCGAGGTGCGCGGGCTGCTGCAGCGCTCCGGCCTCTGGGAACAGATCCCCGAGACGACTCGCCGGCAGCTTCGCCAAGCCGAAGCGGGACGAATCGCCGAGACACCGAAGCCCGGTGACCCGGCGTTCGCGCGCGTGACCCTCGAGCTGATCGCGAGTAACGGCCTGGCCCTCGAAGCGGCGGCCAAGCGCGCGGCCGAGTTGGGCCTCGACCCGGTGGTGTCCGACACGCCGCTCGCCGGGGAGGCGAGGGAGGTGGGGGCGAGTGTAGCCGCTACACTGCTCCAAGATCATGCGAGCCGAAGCGTCCCGCAACCGGAGCGAAGGCACTGCTTCATCTGGGGAGGGGAGACCACCGTCACCCTGGGATCCTTGCCCGCCGGTCTCGGCGGTCGTTGCCAGGAGCTGGCGCTGGCGGCGGCGGGCGCGCTCGCCGGCGCGCCGTCGGGCGTCGCCTTACTTGCGGCCGGAACCGACGGGCGCGACGGTCCCACCGATGCCGCCGGAGCGATCGTCGACGGTATGACCTGGAAGGCGATGGCGGCCGCCGGCCGCGATCCGGCCCGCGATCTAGTCGCGCACGACGCCTACCGGGCGCTCGATGCGGCGGGGGCGCTGCTGCGGCCGGGACTCACCGGCACAAACGTGATGGATGTGGTAATCGGGGTGAGTTAAGACACCACGGCCTATTAGCTACGGCCCCACACCAGACGCCTGGAAGTCCCCACCCAGAATCACGCTCACGTCCACCCGCCGCAGGGTATCGATCTCGACCACGACCCGGCCTACGCCGAGGGCCAGGCGCACCTCGCGGCCGCGCGCCGGGTCGCCGCGGCGGACGATCACCCGGGTCGAGTCCGCCGCCCCTGGCGCATTGCCGAAGAAAACCACGTCGAGGCCCTGACGGCGAAGCATCCGCGTCGCGGCGCGGGCGGCGCCCGCGCGCGCGGTCCCGTTGAGCACCTCCACCATGACGCGGCGCTCCGGCGACGGGATGGGGTACGCGTGCTCGCGAGGCGTCGGCGGAGGCGGCGGAACCAGCAGCCGCACGCCGGCCGCCAGCCCGCCGACCAGGACCACGATCAGGACGATGCGGAGGAGTCGGTGACGAGACTGTTCCAGAAGCGGACCGTCGGTTCGGGAAGGGCGCGGCCGGAGCTCACCAGGTGGCCCACCCGGGCCCGGGCCACCTGGCGGAGCACGAGCGTCGGCTGGGACGGCAGCCGCTCGGCGAGTTCGGCGCGCCACTCCCGCTGGTGCGCGCGGCCCGGCTCCAGATAGTCGGCGCAGTAGAGAATGCGGCCCACCATGTCCCATTCGGCGAGGCCGATGGAGTGGTAGTGGACGGCGTCGAGCACCCCGCGGTCGGTCTCGCCCTCGGATTTGGCCCGGGCGGCACAGGCGGGACCGTGCCGCAGCTCCGGTGGGCCCGGCGCGGCTGGTGCCCAACGGACCAGTTCCTCCTCGGCGGCGTCGCGGAGGGCGTCGTGCAGCCAGACGGCGCGGAGCCAGCGGTGCCGCTCGCTGTCGGGGACGCCCATCGACAGGGCCCACCGCCCCGCGAGCTCCGCTACCCGCTCGATGTGCTCCCGGCGGGCCGGTGTGACGACGGCCCACTCGGGAAGGGTGGGCCGCAAGCCCGGGGAGCCGGACTGCTCGATCACACCACACCCTCGCCCAGGATGATGTTGTCGATCAACCGGGTGAGCCCCACGCGCGCCGCCAGGGCCACGATGGTCGTCGCCTGGACCTCGACCACCGGGGCCATCGCGCCGGGCTCCGCCAGCGCGATGTACTCCACCTGCACCTCGGGAAACGTCTGGAGGAAGCGCCGCATTCGCGCCTCGATCGCCTGGGCGCTCCGCTCCCCGACTCGCCACGCGCTGTGCGCCTCCTGCAGCGCGCCGCTCAACGCCGTGGCCCAGTGCCGCTGCTCGGGGTCGAGGTAGGCGTTCCGGCTGCTCAGCGCGAGTCCATCCGGCTCGCGGACCGTGGGAACCACCGCCAGCTCGATGGGCCAGTCGAGATCGCGAACCATCTGGCGCACCACCACCGTCTGCTGCACGTCTTTCCGTCCGAAGCAGGCAACGTCCGGCTCCACCAGGTGAAACAGCTTGGCGACCACGGTCAGGACGCCGCCGAAATGGCCCGGACGCGCCGCGCCCTCCCAGCGAGCCGCCGAGCGGCCCGGCGCGATCCGGGTCTCCGATCCCGGCGGGTACATCGCCGCTTCGCTCGGGGCGAACAGCGCGTCCACCCCGCGCTCCTCGGCGAGGTGGCGATCCCGGGGAAGATCACGGGGGTAGCGGGCCAGGTCCTCGCTGGGTCCGAACTGGATGGGATTGACGAAGATGCTGAGCAGCACGACGTCGGCCCGCCGGCGGGCCTCGTCCACCAGCGCGAGATGGCCCTCGTGCAGGTATCCCATCGTGGGCACCAGCCCGATGCGGTGTCCCTCGCGGCGGCGGGATCGGACCCAGCCCTTGAGGTCGGGGATGGTGGAGAGCTCGATCATCGTCGGCTGGCTCTGTCATCCTGACCCCGAGCGGAGCGAGGGGGAAGGAGGCCATCCCGGCATGGGCCCCTTCGACTTCGCGCAGGGTGACAGCTCATCACGCACGTTCCATCCATCAGCCCTCACTCAAAGCTGTGATCCCGTCCGGGATACGTTCCCGCCCGCACGTCACCGGCATACGCCCGGACCGCGTCCCGCACCGCGGCGCCGAGCTCGGCGTAGCGCTTGAGGAACTTGGGGGAGAACCCTTCGTTGAGCCCCAACATGTCGTGCAGCACCAGGACCTGGCCGTCGCAGCCCGGTCCCGCCCCGATGCCGATGGTTGGAATGGTGAGCGCCGCCGAGACCCGCCGCGCGACCTCGGCGGGGATCAGCTCCAGCACCACCGCGCACGCGCCGGCCGCCTCCAGCGCCTGGGCGTCGGCGAGCAGGCGGTCCGCGGCCGCCGGATCGCGGCCCTGGACCTTATAGCCGCCGAGCGCGTGCACCGACTGGGGCGTGAGCCCGAGGTGTCCCATCACCGGAATGCCGCGCTCCACCAGCGCCTGAACCGTCTCGGCCATGTGCCGCCCGCCTTCCAGCTTGACGCCGTTGGCCTCGGTCTCCTGGAGCACTCGCCCCGCATTCCTGATCGCCTCGGGGACCGACACCTGATAGGTGAGAAAGGGGAGGTCCACGAACAGGAGCGTGCCGGGGGCGCCTCGCCGCACCGCGGCCGCGTGGTAGATCATCTGATCGAGCGTGGCGCTGAGAGTGGTTTCCTGACCGGCGATGACCTGGTTCAGCGAGTCGCCCACCAGGAGCACGTCCACCTCGGCCCGGTCCAGCAGCCGGGCGAAGGCGGCGTCGTAACAGGTCAGCACTACCAGGCGGCGACCGGCCGCCTTCCACCCGGGGAGGTCGAGCACGGATCGGGGGCGCGCGTCAGCGTTCATGGGCCTCCAGCTCGGCCAGCTCTCGAATCCAGAAGTCGCGGTTGGGCAGCTCGGGATGGGGAATGATAAGGTCGGGGTCGGCGATCTGCCGCCGCCCGTACCGCACGATGTCGAGGTCGAGCGTGCGCGCTCCCCAGCGCTCGGCGCGGGCCCGGCCCCGGCTGCGCTCGATCGCCTGGCAAGCCGCCAACAGGGCGCGGGGCTCCAGTCCGGTCTCGAGCAGCACCATCTGGTTGCAGTATGTCGGCTGGTCCATCCCCCCGAGCGGAGCGGTCTCCTCCACCGTGGACGCCGCGACCAGGCGTGTCGCCGGAAGCGCGGCCAGCGCCGCCCGCGCCGCGGCGAGGTGCTCGGCGCGGTCGCCCAGGTTGCTGCCGAGCGCGAGGTAGGCAAACTCCCGCAAAGTCACCGTCGCTCAGGTCTCGACGGCGAAGTGCCGCGCGATCCGCTGCAGGTCACTGGCGACGTCGCCGAGCTGGCGGATGGCGCGCTCCAGCTCGGCCTGACCCGCGGCGGCGTCCTCGGCTCGCTGCCCCAGCTCGTCGGTCTCGCTCCGGGTCCGGGCCGATCCGGCCGCCACCCGCTCGATCTGCTCGCTCAACCCGGTGACCGCGCCGAGCTGTTCTGAGGCGGTGACGGCGATGGCCTGAGCGTGGCGGCCGGCTTCGCCCGTGGTGCCGACGATCGCGTCGAGCGCCTGCGCCGCGTTGGCGCTCAGCTCCTCCACCCCTGCCACCGCCTCCCGTCCCCGCTCCATCTGGTCGGAAACCGCAGCGACCTGGGTCCCGATCTCCTCCAGCAGGCCGCGCGCCTCCCGGGCGGCGTGAAGGCTCTGCGCCGCCAGATCGCGCACCTCGTCGGCCACCACCGCGAAGCCACGTCCTTCGCGCCCGGCCCGGGCCGCTTCGATCGCCGCGTTCAGCGCGATGAGATTAGTGAGGTCGGCGATCTCTCGGATGGTGCCGATAAACCCGCTGATCCGGGTGCTGAGGGCGCCCAGCTCGGCGACCTGCTGCACGCTGCCCGAGACGAAGCCCTTGAGCCCGATCAGCCGCTCGATCGCCTGGCCGATCACCACCCGGTTCCGGCTCGCCACCGCGGCCGCGGTGCCGCTCGCCTCGGCCGCCTGTGCCCCTTGGGCGGCCATCGCGCGGGAGGTGGCGGACAGCGCGTCGGTCGAGCGCAGCCCGCCGGCGACGAAGCGCTCCAGATCGGCGGTGCCCTGCCGCATGCCGCGCGACACGTCGGCGAGCGCGGTGGCCGACCCGCGGAGCGACTCGGTCACCCGGGTGAGCGAGGTCACCTGCTCCCCGATCTGGCCCACCGTGCTGAGCAGCGGGCGGCGCAGCTCGGCGATGTGAATCGCCGTCGCCAGCCGGTTGGCGAGAGTGCCCAGCGCGACGAGGTCCCTAGCCCCGTAGGCATGGCGCTTCGGGTGGTCCACCTCGATCACGCCGAGCAGGTCGCCGCCGAAGCGGATCGGATGCACCACGGTGCTGCCGACGCCGTCCATGGCGTGCGCGATGCGGAGGTCCCGCCTCACGTCGCGGACCATGACCGGCTCCCCCGAGGCGATCGCCTCCCGGCGCAACTCGATCATCTCCGGTGGCGGCTCGCCCCGGTCCGGACGGCCGTAGGTGCCGCGGTAGGCCAGGTTCAGCTCGGTGCCGTCGACCCGGTACACCCGGAAATCAGCCCAGTCGAGCAGCCGGTAGGCCAGCCGCTCGATCTGATCGAAGGAGCCCTGAAGGGTGGCGTTGCTGGCGATCGCCGTCTCCATCAGATGCACGTTGAGGTCTTCGGCGCCGATCGCCTCCTCGATGATCTTCCCGGTGAGCAGGCCCAGCACGCCGAGCGCGAGGCCCACCGCGACCCAGCCGACCGGAGCCAGGGTCTGGACCGCGGCCACGCCGACTACGGTCCCGATCAGCGTCAGCAGATAGGAGATGATCTCCCAGCGCAGGATCAGGATTTTCTCGGCGTACTCCAGCTTGTCCCGTACCAGCAGGGTGAAGTAGAAGAGCGAACGGGTGGAGAAGAAGTAGAGAACGACCAGGATGGCGGCCGCCGGCAGGAAGTCGAGCGAGAGCGGGGGCAGGCCGCTGAAATAGTGCACCGCGGCGTAGGGGCCGTACGCCGCGGTGAACCCGAGCACCTCACGCCCGGTGTTGATGAATCCCGCCCGCGGAAGCTTGCGCAGCCAGAGCACGTCGGAAGTGACCACGCCGAGGTACAGCGCGAGCACCACCGGCGTCGGACCCACCGTCACCGCGCCGACCAGCACTGGGATGCCGGTCTGGGTGAGATACGAGTACTTGCTCAGGCGTATCGGCGTGGCCCGAAGGCCCACGACCATCCCCATCAGCAGCAGCACCGCCACCGGCTGATCGATCCAGCGAAGGTCCACCACCAGCGCGGCCACCGTGGCGATTCCGCCGCCGATGGCGAGCAGCCGAGCGTAGCGCTCCAGCAGCGAGCCGACGTCGCCGCTCACGCCGCCGCCGTGGAGCGGTCGAGCCCGGCCCTCAACTCGGCAAGAAATTTCCGGCTTGCGGCCACCCCATCGCGGCCGAGCACGGTCACCAGGGCGCTGCCCACCACGACGCCATCGGCGATCCGCGCCACGGCGGCGGCCTGCTCCGGGCTCGAGATGCCGAAACCCACGGCCACGGGCAGCGTCGTCGCCTGGCGCACCCGGCCGACCGAGTCCGCCAGGTCCGCCGCCAGTGCCTCGCTGGCGCCGGTGACCCCAAGCCGCGCAACCAGGTAGACGAAACCCTCGGCGCCATCGGCCGCGGCTTTCAGCCGCGCGGGCCGCGTGGTCGGGGCGAGGAGTCGGATCAGGTCCAGCGAGCTCGTCCGGACGGCGTCCTCGACCCGCGCGTCGCTGCCCGCCGGGAGGTCGGTGAGCAGCAGGCCGGCGACGCCGAGATCGCCGGCGTCGCGGAGAAAGCGCTCGAGGCCGTAGCGGAGGATGGGATTGAGATAGCTGAAGACCACGACCGGCCGT
>JACCRH010000315.1 GCA_013813675.1 Gemmatimonadales bacterium | reverse complement strand
CGGCGCAGTTGGGCCCCACCAGGGTGCTGCGGCGCTCCTTGGGAAAGCGGAACAGGTAGCGCTTCACCATCATCATGTCCTGCGCCGGAATCCCGTCGGTGATGGTGACGATGAACCGGATCCCCGCGTCGGCCGCCTCCATGATGGAGTCGGCACAGAAGGCGGCGGGCACGAAGATGATGCTCGCGGTGGCGCCGGTTTCCCGCACGGCCTCCTTCACCGTGTTGTACACCGGCCGGTCGAGATGTTTGGCCCCGCCTTTGCCCGGCGTCACCCCGCCCACGACATTGGTGCCGTAGGCCATCATCTCGCGCGCGTGGAAGGTCGCCTTGTCCCCGGTGAAGCCCTGGACCAGGACTTTGGTGGTTTCGTCGATCAGAATGCTCATGGCTGTCCACCGGTTGGCGAGGTCTTGAGGCTGGCCACTACCCGCTCGGCCGCCTCCGCGAGCGTGTCCGCGGTGATGATCGGCAGGCCGCTCTCCTTCAGGATGCGCCGCCCCTCCTCCACGTTGGTTCCGGCGAGCCGGACGACCAGCGGGATCTGCAGCTCGGTCTCGCGGGTGGCCTGCACCACGCCCTGCGCGACCCAGTCGCACCGGTTGATGCCGGCGAAGATGTTCACCAGCATCGCCTTGATATTGCTGTCCGAGAGCACCAGGCGGAACGCCGCCGCGACCCGTTCGGGGGACGCGCCGCCGCCGACATCGAGGAAGTTGGCCGGCGCGCCCCCGGCGTGCTTGATCATGTCCATCGTGGCCATGGCCAGGCCGGCGCCGTTGATGATGCAGCCGATGTTCCCGTCGAGCGCGACATAGTTGAGGCCGTGCTCCGCCGCCTGCGCCTCGCGCGGGTCTTCTTCGGCGTAGTCCCGGAGCTCGCTGACGTTGGGGCGGCGGAACATGGCGTTGTCATCGAACGTCATCTTGCAGTCGAGCGCGAGCAGCGCGCCGTCGGCGGTGACTACCAGCGGGTTGATCTCGACCATGGTCGCGTCGAGGTCGCGGAAGGCGCGATAAGCGCCCAGCAAGGTCGTCACCGCGCGACTCACCTGGGCCGGCGTGAGGCCCAGTCCGAATGCGATCTCCCTGGCCTGGAACGCGGTCATCCCCACCGCCGGCTCCACCACCTCGCGGACGATGGTGTCGGGCGAGTTCTTGGCGATCTCCTCGATCTCCATCCCACCCTGCGCCGACGCCACCACCATGATCCGCTCACTCTTCCGGTCGAGCACCAGGCCGAGGTAGATCTCCCGCTCGATCGGGACCGCGGCCTCGACGTACAGCCGGTGCACCACCCGCCCCTCGGGACCGGTCTGCTGCGTCACCAGCCGCTTGCCCAGGAGGGTCTTCGCCGCGCCGCGGACCTCGTCCTCGTTGCTGCAGAGCTTGATGCCGCCGGCCTTGCCTCGGGCGCCGGAGTGGATCTGCGCCTTCACCGCCCAGCGCGACCCGCCGATCTCGGACGCCCGGTACACCGCCTGCTCCGGACTGTACGCCACGCCGCCGCGGGGAATCGCCACGCCGAAACCGGCGAGCAGCTCCTTCGCCTGATACTCATGAATGTCCACGAACGCGCCTCCACTGGAATGGTGCCGGGTGCTGGGTGGCGATGCTTGTGCCGCGCGCCGGGTGCCGATGTCGGGTGCCGGTCCTGGCCATGAGTGTCCTCCTGAGAGTCATTGTCATCCTGAGCGAAGCGAAGGAGCCGAAGCGAGGCTCCGGCTCCTTCGCTTCGCTCTAGGATGACACTCGTTGCCGGCACGCGGCACAAGCATCGCCACCCAGCACCCGGCACCATTCCAGTGGAGGCGCGTTCGTGGACATTCACGAGGATCAGGCGAAGGAGCTGCTCGCCGGTTTCGGCGTGGCGATTCCCCGCGGCGGCGTGGCGTACAGTCCAGAGCAGGCGGTGTACCGGGCGTCCGAGATCGGCGGGTCGCGCTGGGCGGTGAAGGCGCAGATCCACTCCGGCGCCCGAGGCAAGGCCGGCGGCATCAAGCTCTGCAGCAACGAGG